>CAIQPA010000546.1 GCA_903873545.1 uncultured delta proteobacterium | reverse complement strand
CGGAGGTTGGCTGCGCCCAGCGCGGTGAGGCTGTCGTCGTCGGGGTTGCAGAGGCCGAGCGTGCGGAGGAAGGGGCCGTAGAGCTCGATGGAGCCGCAGGGGCCGCTGGCGACGACGCTGGCGGTGGTGGTGGTGCGGAGGCTGTCGTCGAGCGCGGCGCTGATGCGGAAGGAGGCGAAGGAGAGGGTTGCGCTCATGACCTCGAGGGTCATGCCGCCGCGGTTCTGGAGGGTGAGCAGGCCGTCGCTGGTCTGTGCGAGCATGGGGAAGGCGGCGCCGGAGGCCGGGTCGGGCTCGATGGTGCCATCGTCGGCGCGGCGGGCGCTCGAGAACCAGGTGATGAGGCCGGCCTCGTTCGACTCAACCGCCGTGACCGTGAACCAGAGCGAGTCGAAGCCAATCTGGTTGTAGCTCGGCATGAGCGTGGGCAGGGGCACAGCGAGGCGTTCGACGACCCAGCGCTGGGCGGGTGTGCCGGCCGCGGTGGGGACGATGACGGAGGCCGCGGCGGGCGGTGTGCTGACGGTGAGGAGCTGGGTCTTGGTCCACTGGCCGGCGACGGTCCCGCCGGAGAACTGGAGGCCGTCGCGGGTGGGATCTTCGAGCCAGTTTCCACCGAGCTGCAGTGTGAGCTGGCCGCTCGCGTCGGCCTGCCAGCCGGCGTCGGGGGTGAGGGTGAGGTGGCGGCGATCGGGCGAGACGGTGAGGGTGAAGGGGGCCTCTGGCGTGACCGTGACCGTGAGCGAGGTGGGGTCGAGGAAGGCGAGGCGGGTGTCGCCGTCGCGGCGCACGCTGAGGCCGAGCGTGATGGGCTGGTTGGCGAGTACCTCGGGTTGTCCTGTGCGGAGCTCGTTGCCGAAGGGGGCGGTGAAGATGAGGTCGGTGCCGTCGCTTGGCAGCGGCTCGGCGGCGGTGGTCACGCAGCCTTCGATGGGGACCGCGGCAGGGCGGATGCAGTAGTCGGCGGGGACGAAGAAGACCTGGCCAGTCTCGCCGGCAAGCACGATGCCGCGGGGGCTGAGGGCGGGGGAGGCGTTGAGGTCGTCGCGGTCGCCGTTGATGAGCTTGAGCGCCCAGCGGAGGGTGCCGTCGCGGTTGATGACGAGGAGGTGGCCGTCGCCCGTTCCGACGTAGGAGGTGCCGCTGGCGTCGACGGCCGGCGAGGAGCGGATGGGCGAGCCCCAGTCGAAGGCCCAGCGCTGCGCGCCCGTGGTGGCGTCGATGCCGTAGACGGTGCCGTCTGCGGAGGGCTGGATGAGGAGGTCGTCTGCTGCGAAGTAGGCGGGCGAGGCGTAGATGTGGTCGCGCGTGGCGAAGGACCACTGCTCGCGTCCTGAGAGGGCGTTGAAGGCGCGGAGGTAGCCGTCGTAGGCGCCCGCTGCGACGGTGCCGTTGGGCAGGACGACAGGGCTCGCTGCGACGGTTCCGCGGCCGCGGTGGACCCACTTCTGCCGGCCGGTGAGGTCGAAGGAGAAGAGGTTCCCGGTGAGGCCGGTGAGGTTGTTGTTGCCGACGAAGTAGCGGCCGGTGGTGCGGTCGTAGGCGACGGCCGACCAGGTCTGGTCGGGGAGGGGTGCCCGCCAGCGCTGGGCGCCTGTGACGCGGTCGATGGCGTAGACGAAGAAGTTGTCGTTGCCCGCGAGCAGGGTGCCGTCGGGTCCAAGCGTGACGTTGCCCTCGAACCAGTTGATGATGGAGTTGCGCGGTCCGGGTGCGTCGGCGGTGAAGCGCCAGCGCTCTGCGCCGGAGGCTGCATCGAGGGCGTAGAGGTTGCCGTCGCCAGAGGCGAAGTAGAGGCCGCCGGTGTCGTCGAGGAGTGCGGCGGAGTCGATGATCTCGCCTGTCTCGAAGCGCCAGCGCTCGGTGCCATCAGGGGCGATGGCGTAGAACGAGCGGCTGGCGGAGCCGATGAAGGTGGTGCCGTCGGCGGCGATGACGGGCGAGCTGAAGATGCCCTTGCCGGTCTCAAAGACCCAGGGGTCGCTGCCGTCGTCGGTGGGGGTGAAGGTGGCAGCGCCGGTCTGCTCGCTGTCGGCGCGGAAGCGGGGCCAGGGTGCGTCGGGCGCGAGCGCTGCGGGTGCGAAGGCAGAGCCCTCCGCGGAGCCTTCAGTGGTGGTGTCGAGCGCGGCGTCTGCGGAGCCATCGGCGGTGGTGTCGGCAGTGGTGTCTGCGGCGCCGCTGCCGGTGTCTGAAGTCTCTGTCTGCTTCGCATCGCTCGCGCAGGCGGAGAGGGCGAGGAGTGTGAAGAGGAGGTGTGCGGGTTGGAGACGGAGCATGGTGCAGCCTGGTGCGGGTTTCGCGCCGAAACTGACACCGCATGGGTCGCGCGGCAAGAGCTGCGCGCGGCGTCTTGGTGACAGATGGCAGAACCGCTTGCGCGAGGGCGAGCGGGTGAGTGGAATGGCGCGGCACGTTTGGTGCGATCGCAGCAGACAGGAGAGGGCATGAAGACAGCGCAATGGTTTCGGTTCTCGCTCGCTATGGTGGTGGTCGTGGGCTTGGTCTCGGCCTGCGCGCCTGTTCGGGCAGAGGCGCCGCAGCCGGCGCGGACCGCGGAGGTGAAGCGGCCGCGCAATGTCATTCTCTTCATCGGCGATGGGATGGGGCCGCAGCAGATTGGGCTGTTTGAACTCTGGGCGCGCGAGGCTGCGACCTCGAAGTATGCCGACCGTGTGACCCACTACCGGTCGCTCGCCAATCGCGGTTGGATGGGGCTCTCGCTCCACTCGCCTGCGGGCGCGCTGGTGGTCGATTCGGCCTGCTCCGCGACGCAGCTCGCGACGGGTCAGCCGGCGCCTCCGGAGGTGTTGGGTCTGAACACGCGCGGAGACCGAGTGCCTACCGTGCTGGAGGCTGCGCGGGCCGCGGGCAAGGCGACAGGGCTCGTCTCCGACACCCGCATCACCCATGCCACGCCCGGTGCCTTTGTGGCGCACGTGCCGCACCGCTCCATGGAGACGGTGATCGCCGAGCAGGTGGTGGCCTCGGGCGCCGATGTGATGCTCTCTGGCGGCGGGCAGTTCTTCGCGCCGAAGGGTGCAGATCGGAGCTGGTCTGGAGGCGCCTACGACCCCGGTTCCAAGCGGAGCGATGGGCGTGATCTGGCGGCGGAGGCGCGCGCTGCTGGCTACACAGTGGCCTTCGACATTGACGGTTTGGAGGCTGCAGGCACGCGCGTCTTGGGCCTCTTCTCGAAGAGCGGCATGAGCGATGCCTTTGGCGATCGCAGGGTGCGCGAAACGGGCGACACAACGGGGTCGCGGGAGCCCACGCTGGCCGAGATGACGCATGCGGCGCTGATGCGGCTGGAGGGCGATCCGGACGGCTTCTTTCTGATGGTGGAGGCGGGTCAGATTGACTGGGCCGCG
>CAIQPA010000545.1 GCA_903873545.1 uncultured delta proteobacterium | reverse complement strand
GCCTACGCCGCCTACCGGCTCGGCGCGGTGACGCCCGCGCAGGCCAATGCCCTCAAGTCGCTGCTTACGCTGGTCTTCTCGCTGGGCGCGCTCACCGTCTTTGTTGCCCGGGACCTCGTTGACTTCGGCGTAGGGCTGCCGCTCGCGCTCGGGAGTCTTGTCGGCGGCCACCTCGGCGCCACCTTCGCAAACCGGCTGCCGTTGCGCGCCTTCAAACTAGCGATTGCCCTTGCTGCGGCGGTCACAGCGCTCCACTTCGGCCGGCTGATCTGATCTGCCTGCGCCTGTGCCGAAGCATCTGGCGCCGACTCTGAAAATGACTACTTTGCCAACCATGTTGCACCGTCTCCGGCTCACCCTCCTGCTGCTCTTGGCCTTCGTTCTGGCCTCGTGCGATCTTCCGACGGTTCCGGCGGGCCTTCCTGCAGACACTTCGCCGCCCGACTGGTGGCTTGCACCCGACGCCGACGAAGGCTCCGATGCTGCTGCTGAGCGCGATACCGGCGCAACCCCGGATGCCACACCCGATGCCGAGCCGATTGGCGACGTCGAGCGGGCCGATACCGCGGAGGGGAGCGCCGACACCAACGCCGAAGATACCGCAGCCCCGCTTACGCCCCCTGAGATTCTGAGCGTGACACCGATGCGCGGGAGCACCGCGGGAGGCACTTCCGTCTTTGTGGAGGGTGGAGGTTTCGCCGAGGGGATGGAGCTCTTTCTCGGCGGTCGGCTGGTGCCGCGCGTTGACCGTATCGATGACTACACCTTCAGCTTCCTCACCGAGCCGAGCCCCGCCGGACCTGCGCTGCTGAAACTGGTGACGGCGGGCGGCTCCACGACCTTCGAACAGCCCTTCGTCTTCCTCGAAGACCTCGTGGTTGAGGCCGTTGCTCCGGCCGCTGGACAGCTCGCCGGGGGCTACGACCTGCTCGTCACCGGCGCAGGATTCGGCGATGCCACACGCTTCCTCCTTGGCAGCCGCGAGGCGCAGGTGGTGCGTCGCATCTCGACCCAAGCCGTACTGCTCGAGGCGCCTCCCGGCGGGAGCGCTGGAGCGGTCGAGGTACTGGCCTTCGATGAGCGCCTTGCCCGTCTTGCCGATGGATTCACCTATCGGAATCCGGTGCAGCTCATCGCGACACTCCCCGCGCGATCGCCGACCGCAGGTGGCTTGGAGGCCGAACTCGTAGGTTCGGGCTTCACCGACAGCTGCCTCCTCTACTTCGGTGCTGAGGCCGCAACCCTCCGTCAGAACGCGGCAGGACGCTGGACCGTGACGGCTCCTCCGGGCCTGCCAGGCACTGTGGACCTTGCGCTCGACTGCGGCGAAGATGGCTCCGACTGGCTGCCCGATGCCTTTTCCTACGACGACGCGGTCTCTGGCCCGCTCGTAGAGCGTGCGCTGCCCGATACCCTGCTTGCTGGCGGCGGAGAGGTGGTCTCACTCCTCGGTGCCGGGCTCGACGGTGTCGCTTCCGTCCGCGTCGGAGAGACCGAGGCCGTCGTGCTCGAGGCGACCGCCGCCATGGTCCGCTTCCTCTCGCCGCCGACACCGGCCGGTCCGGTCGAAATCCAAGCCTTCTCGGAGGCCGGCGCCTATCTCGGCAGCGCCTTCGTCACCTTCGTCGAACTCCCTGACTTCACACGCCTCTCGCCCAGCTCCGGCAGCGCGTCGACCGGCTTCGGTGCCACGCTGATGGGTAGCGGGCTGGCTCCCGTCACCTCCTTCTTTGTGGGCGGGCGCGGCCTCTCCCTGGTCGAAAACCGCGGCAGCGCCGCCGACCTCCTCTTGCCGCCCGGCCCACCCGGAACCGCGCCGCTCCGCGCCCGCATCGGCACCCTCACCCTCGACACGGGTCTGACGGTCTCGTGGCTCCGCGACCGTCGCTTCGACCCCTTCTTTCCCCAGACCGGCAGCGCCGGCGGCGGCTCGCTCGTCTACCTCCCTGGCGACGGCTTCACCGCCACCTGCACCCTCTTCTTTGACGGCGTTGCAGCGCCTACGCAGCTCCGCGGCACCGGCCTGCTCGCCGCCCTCGCGCCGGCGCACGCACCCGGCAAAGTCCGCATTGAGGTCCGAGGCTGCGGCGAGCGCACCGAACTCCCTGGCTTCTTCCGCTACCAGGAGCCTGCAGTCATCCCGGGCGGAACCTCGGGCGGCGCACTGCAAGGCGAGATGCGGGTCTCTGTCCTGGAGCTCGGCTCCAACGACCCCATCGAAGGGGCAACCGTCCAGATTGGCGTGCGCGAAGGCGAAGCCCTGGTCGCCGTTACCGATGCGACGGGGCGCCTCACCTTCATCGACAGCAGGCTCCGCGGGCCGCAGACCGTAACCGCCTTTGCCCCCGGTCGCAGCACCGAGAGCCTCGTCCGGGTCGACGCCCGCGACGTCACGCTCATGCTCAACCCGCTGCCGCCGCCTCCCTGCGAAGACCCGACCGACCCGGCCTGCGCGCCGCCTGCAGCCGAACCGCTCGGTACCCTCATCGGCTTCCTCACCGGCCTCGGAAAGCTCGGCGTGCCGCCCGTCGGTCTGCAACCCGTCGCCATCGTCAGCACCACCCGCCTCTTTGCCGGCTGGGTCAACCCCGACCCCGGCCTCGAGGCCTTCCGCACCGCCGAGGGCCCCTTCACCATCACCACCCGCGTGGGCGACTACGCCGCCATCGCTGTCTGCGGCTACGGCAACCTCGACCGCACCGTCTTCATCCCGCTCCGACTCGGCGTGACCCGGGGCCTCTCCGCCCGTCCCGGCGGCGACCCCGTCCGCGCGACCATCGATTGCGACATCCCCCTCGACCGCAGCCTCCTCATCAAACTCTCCTCGGCGCCTGCCATTGTGGAGGGCTTCATCCCCGGCACCTTCCCCGCCCAGTTCGCAGCCCACCTCGCCTTCTCCTTCGGCCCCGAGGGCTACTTCGAAGGGCTGCCCGACGCCCGCACGACCCAGGCGGTCATCGTCGCATCGGGCCTCCCCCCGCTCGACGGCGCGCTCCAGGATGTGCGCATCGACATCCGCGCAGGCGCCTATCCGGCTACCGGCACCGTACCGGCCTCGGTCGCCTATGCGACGGGCATCTCCAACTACGATAGCATGGTCATCATGCCCGACCTGCTCGGCGTACCCCGCTTTGTCGTCCCCGCCGATACCGCGACCGAACTCACCGGTGGCTACGTCGAGTGGGCGCTCGGGCCGACAGAGCGCCGCCCCGACTTCTACAGCATCTCCGCCAGCGCGGGGAACGTCGAGTTCTCGCGCTGGAACATCTTCGTACCCGGCGACCAGACCTCCTTCACCCTCGCCGATTTCCCCTCCTTCAGCGCCGCCCTCGGCGAAATCGCAGGCCCAGCCGCGCCCTCGGTAGCCTTCAACCTCTATCTGCGCGCCATCGATGTCGACCTCTTCGACTTCGACGACTTCACCCGCCGCGTCTTTCGACAAGAGGGCTGGCGGGCCTCCGCCACCATCTACCGCAACCTTGTCTTCGCGCTGCCGACCCCCGTCACCCCCTGATGGATCAGTCCGGGCCGGGCTCGCTGTCGAGCTTGAGCCAGCCGCGTGCCGCCATCACCGCCACGACAGCTGTCGCCACCTGCGCTGGCGTGATCTCTGCTGTGTCGATGCGGAGGTCGGGCGCCGCGGGCGCCTCGTAGGGTGCCGAGACGCCAGTGAAGTGGGCGAGCTCGTTGCGCCGCGCCTTGGCGTAGTGCCCTTTGGGGTCGCGGGCCTCGCAGACCTCGAGCGGCGTCGCCACATGGACCTCGAGCCAGAGGTCACCGCCGAGCCGGCCGGCAACCCTCGCTCGGTCCTCCGCGCTCGGCGAGACGAAGGCTGCCAGCACGAAGAGGCCTGCATCAACCATGAGCGCAGCCACCTCTGCGACGCGGCGAAGGTTCTCGCGCCGGTCCTCGGCACTGAAGCCAAGGTCGGAGCAGAGGCCATGCCGGAGGTTATCGCCGTCCAAGAGATAGGTGGCTCGGCCCTGTCGGCAGAGCTCCGCTTCCACGGCCGACGCGACGGTCGATTTGCCCGCTCCGGGAAGGCCTGTGAACCAGACCAACCCACCGCGCTGGCCGAGGAGTCGGGAACGCTCGGTGGCACCGATGAGAGGCTGGCTCCAGACGATGTTGGGGTGCTCCATGGGACGACTCAGGCAGCGGAGGGAAGGGCAGTTACACTTTACCCGTTTGGCCGAACGGGTTAGACCGCCCCCATCTTCGTGCGCAGAGAGTTCAACCATGGTCAAGACGCGTCTCTCCGTTTCGCTCCTTCTGCTTTCGCTCGCCGCCTGTGCGACCGATGCAACCCCGGTTGATGGTCAGGGCGATACCGGCTCCGGCGACACCACGGTCGCCGATACGGGCTTGGGAGATACGGGCACAGCGCCCGACACCACCGTTGATACGGCGCCCGATGTGGAGGTAGAGGCTCTCGATCGCGACAGCGACGGAATCGCAGACGCCGTCGAAGGCAACCTCGACCCCGACCTTGACGGCATCCCGAACTGGTCCGATGTGGACAGCGACAACGATGGCCTATCGGATGCTGTTGAAGGCATCACAGATACGGACGGAGACACCGTTCGCGACTTCCTCGACCAGGATGCCGACGGCGACGGTTTTGGCGACAACACCGAGGGCGTTGGAGATTCGGATGCTGATGGCCTCGAGAACTTCCGCGACCTCGACAGCGACGGCGACGGTCGTCCCGACCAGATCGAGGGCGCCAACGACACCGATTTCGACGGGCTGCCCGACCCCTACGACGCGGACGACGACAACGATGGCGCACTGAGCCGAGCCGAGGGCGCGCTCGACACCGACAGCGACGGGCTCCCCTCGTGGGCCGACCCCGACAGCGACAACGATGGCTGGCTCGATGGGCAGGAGATCGATCCGCTCGGCCTTGGCAACGTGCTGCTGGCGCCCGATACCGACAACGACAACGCGCCCGACCACGAGGATGTCGAGTCCGACTCGGACGGCATCCGCGACCGCGATGAGCGGGGCTGCGCCAGCAACTCGAGCGAGCGTGCCAACCCCGACTCGGACGGTGACGGGCTCTCCGACCTCGTCGAGCGGGCCTTCCGCGGACCCGACGACCAGAACCAGGCCTGCGACCCGGCAGAGGGCATCACCGACAACGTCGACTTCTTCTTCACGCTGCCCTTCAACGGCGACACGGAGCAGCAGACGCTCAACTTCAGCGCGGCCGTTCGTAAAGGCGACGTCGCCTTCAACATGGACACGACCGGCTCAATGGGCGGCTCCATCTCGGGCCTCCAAGACAGCCTCCGCGGGACCCTCATTCCCCAGCTCGGCACCGCCATCGAGGATGTCGGCTTCGCGGTGAGCAGCTTCGACGACTTCCCCTGCGGAGGCTGGGGCAGCGCGGGGCTCGACTTCCCCTTCCAGCTCCGCCAGCGGATCACGACAGACCCTGTCGCGGCGCAGGCCGGCGTCAACCTCCTGACCACCCACAGCGGCAACGACATCCCGGAGTCGGGCATCGAGTCGCTCTTCCAAATCGCGACGGGCAATGGCCGCATCGAACCTACCTGTGTCGTCGCCGGCCTTCGCGAACTTGTTGCCCCCTTCGACGCCCGCGCCGACCGGGTCCTTGGCGTTGCTGACGGCAACATCGGCGGCGTTGGCTTCCGCGCCGGCGCGGTGCCCATCGTGGTTCACATTACCGATGCTGTCAGCCACTGGCGCGGCAACACAGCCAACGGCGACATCGGATCCAACTATCCTGGCGCGTCGAAGGACGAAGCGCTCTTCGCTCTCAACGACATCGGCGCAAAGGTGCTTGGCGTCTCGGTGAGTAGCTTCGGAGGCAGCGAGGTCCGTACCGAGCTCGAGCGTATCGCGCTCGACACGGGCGCCGCGGTTCCCCCCTGCGCCTGGGATATCGACCGCCCCACGGCCTGCCGCGCCGGCTCCTGCTGCACGGGTGCCGCCGGCGCTGGCACGCCGACGCCGGCGGGCGGCCTCTGCCCGCTCGTCTACGACTCCAGCAGCAGCGGCTCAGGCCTCGACGCCGCCATCGTTCAAGGCATCAAGGCGCTCGTCCAGTTCGCCCAGTTCGACGTCACCGTCCGCCTCCGCGGCCTGCCCGTCAGCCCAGGCGTCGACACATCCTGCTTCATCGAGCGGGTCTACCCGGTCTTCGCCGACCCGGGCGGCAGCCTCTGCGCCAGCGTCCCGACGCTCACCGACAACGACAGCGACGGCACCCCCGATGGCTTCTCCAACGTGACGCCGGGCGCCAACCTCTTCTTCGCCGTCGAGGTCCGCAACGACTGCGCGCCCGAGACCGCCAATCCGCAGGTCTTCACCGCCTATCTCGACATCGTCACGGCCGGTGGCGCGGTGCTCGACACCCAGCTCGTCACCATCCTCGTGCCGCCCGACAACAAGCTCGAGTAGGCCCGTCGGCTGCGTCCAAAACGAGAAACGGGCGGTGGCTAGATGCCATCGCCCGCTCTGTTTTCTGCAGCTCCAAAAGCCGATTTTCAGTCCTTGTTCCCCGCTTCACCCTTGGTCGCACCACCCTCCGAGGTTGTACCGGTGGCATTGGGTCCAATGAGCTCGGGCCAGACATCCTGCGCGCCGAGGTGGCCCGTGTAGCCGACCATGCCGGCCACCGCGACGGCGCCAGCCGCAACTGCCCAGCGACCGCCGGTGCCGAGCATCTTCGGCCCCATGGAGCGGGCCGTGACGACCTCTACGCCGACCGCGAGCAGCGCGAGGGCGATGGCGGCAACCATGGTCTTCTCCGCCATCTCCTCATGCTCGTGAATCAGCGCCTTGCTTGCCACGTAGTCTGCCTCTTCCATCTCTTCGCCTGTCTCGACAGCCATGAAGCTGCCGGCAGCGCCGAGCACGAGGCAGACGGTCGCCACCCGCTGCCATGTGGGCTTGCGGGTGATGGCTCCGAGAATCGCGACCGGGGCCGCGGTCATCAACAACGCGATAGGGAAGTGGACGACAGCGGGGTGCACGATCTCGAAGGCCATTGCAGACTCCAGGTTACTCGGTGCGCTTCATGACGTGGTAGCCGAACTCGGTGAGCACAATGCCCACCTCGCCGACCTTGAGGCGAAGACCCAACTTGAGGAAGCCGGGGACCATCGGAGCGTCGGGGGCGATGTCGTAGGCCTCGCCCGTCTTGCTCGAGCCCGGGTCCTCGGAGAACTCACCCATCAACTTCACGAAGTCGCCCTTGGCACCCTTCTGGGCCAGATCGGCGACCAGCTTGCGGGCGTCGGCCTGGCTCCGCGCAGTGGCGCGGGGATCCTGACCACCCGGCCGGCCGGCGTAGATCTTAGCCTTCTCCTTGAAGGAGATGAGCACATGCTGCACCTTCGCCTTGGGGGCGGTCTCGGTGCGGGCGAGGATGTCGGCCGACTCGGCGGCGTCCGGCGGCGGGGGCGAGACCCGCTTCATGATGTGATAGCCAAAGGGGCTGGCGACCACGCCAATCTCGTCGAGCTTGAGGCGCATCGCCAGGTCCTTGAAGGGGGGGACCATGGGGGCCTGCGGGTCGACGGGGTAGGGCATGCCCGACTTGTTCGAACCCGGGTCCTCGGAGAGCTCCGTCATGAGCGCCTTGAAGTCTTCGCCCTTGGCGATGCGAGCGAGCGTCGCATTCACGAGCGTCTCCACGTCGGCCTCGGTTCGGGCGGCGCCGCGGGGGTCCTGACCACCACGCTGCGCGTAGATCGGGGCCTTATCCTTCCAGGAGACGAGGATGTGCTGCACGAGCACGCCTTCGGTGCCGGCAGGACGAGCGAGAATTTCCTTTGAGTCCAACTTGCCTCCTGGCATCGCGTTGATGTCTGCTACGGTCTTGGCATTGGCGCCGCTGCCATCAGCGGGTTTCGCGGCGGGCGCGGTCGCGGGGGCTGCTGCCTCTGCACTGCCAGCCTTCGGAGCGCCGGAGCCTTCGCCTTCGGGCGTCGCCTTCTTGGAACAGGCCGAAAGAAGAACCATCAACGACAGGGTAATTGCACGCTTCATGCCAAGAGTCTCCCAAGTGGGGGGTGAAGCGGTGCGGCTACTCTCCGACCCCTGCTTCGTCAACGCTTCTGACGCCTTACGGCAGGCCGCCGGGCACATCGAGGCCGCCTGCGTAGGCGTAGCTCACGTCGCAGTCGTACCCGTACACATAGAGCGCGAAGGGTGCGGTTCCGCGCAGTCGATGTGCGCCTGCCCCCACCTCCAGCCAGCGGACCACCCGACCCGTTGTGCCGATGGGTTGCGCCGGCTCCGTGACCGCCGATCCATCCAGCGTCAGCGCGGTGCCGGCGTCAGAGACCACGCTCGCAAAGTTGAGCGAGACCAACTCGCCGCTCCGTCGCACCTCGTAGCCCGTCGGGACGAGGAAGAGGTAGTCGTCGCGGCGCTGCTCGTCGGCCACCAGCATGAGCTGCGCTGGGTCGCCAACGCCGGACTCCTGGATGCAGTCGAACTCGCCGGGGATGGTGCAGGTCTGGGGGAGGGTGCTCTCCGGGTCCCGCGTGCAGCCGTTCTCCGGGCCGGGATAGCTTGATCCGACCATGAACTGCGCGACCGAGATGGCGGCATTGGCCTCGATGAGGAAGCTCTCGGTGGAGAGGAACTCCAGCACCTGTCCGCTCCGGAGCGTTGCAGATGATGCACCTGGTTGGGGCGGCGTGGTGGTCACGGTGGTGCCATCCGCAGCCGCAACGACGCGGTAAAGGTCCGGTTCGCTGCCGCGCGGCCGGAACTTTGCTGCAGCGTAGGTTCGGCCCCAGGCGGAGAGCGGCAGGTTCTGCTCCTCGAGATGGTCACAGTAGGTGTTGCGCAGCGGCACATTGGCGCACTCCGAGCCGGTGAACAGCGCCACAGGCCTGTCCGAGCGGACCCGCAACCCGGTGAGGTCTGCACGATCGCGCTGCTCCGTCGTGAGCGAGAGCACCTGCCCGACCGCAAGTGCAACGGTACGCGAAGCACCCGCGGCGAGCGCTTCAAAGCCCGGGCCGGCTGCGATGCCCGCAGTCGCCGGCGCCGTGATGGTGACCTGGCTCGTCCCGCCTCCCGCGCTCGCGATGGCCACAAAGGAGAGCAGCGGTCGTGGGCCGAGAAAGGGGATGTTCTGAACCTCGGTCGGCCAGGCGAGCGCGAGGTAGTCGTTGCCCAGCGTGGAGATGGGCAGCAGCAGCGAGGCGTCGTTCGAATAGACCCCCGCATTCTGCTCCGGGTTGAACTGGTGGGCCACGACGGGCGAACTCGAGGTCACCAGGTAGGCGTTCTGGGTCAGACTGGTGTTGTCGGCGTCGGCCCGCGGCAACCGGATGACTTGCAGCGCGCCCGGCGCAACCTCCAGCGGCCCCACAATGCGGCGACCGTCCCCGGCCGCGACCGAGACCTCCGCGACCACTTCGCCAGGGTTCGAGACCGTCACCGCAAACTGCTGCGCGTCAGCCGAACTCCCGAAGCTGGCGACGTCGCTGTTGTCGAGGTCGACCGCGATGAAGCCGCAGCCGAAGTAGCTCTTTTCGTCGGCTGCGCATGGGTTGGCGCAGGCGGCTCCTAGGCAGCCGGCCGCGCAGGTCTCCAGCAACAGCTCTGTGCCGTCGGCCTGACACTCCACCACGTCGCTGCCCTCACAGTAGCGGGTGCCCGCGACACAGCCGATGGTATCCGTCGGATTCGTGTCGTCGGATGAAGTGTCGGTCGCCGACGTATCGGTCGCCGTCGTGTCGTCGCTGCTTCCATCGGACGTCGGCGCAGTATCCTCCAACGCTGCATCGCCGCGGACGGTGTCCCCGGCTGCGTCAGAGCCCGCCGCAGAGCCGCCGGAATCGCTGATGCCACCACGCTCCGGCGTGCTCACACTGCTCCGCTCGCCCTCGCAACCAAGCGCAATTCCGAAGCTAGCGACCAGCCAAACCGTCCAAGTCTGCATCACCACTCCTGGGGTTCTGTCTCCGAAATGCCTTGAAGCTGCTTCTTCCACGGTTCCTCGTCGCAATCTGCTACTCTCGTCGCGCGCAGCTTGCACGCACCTCGTGCTGCTCATCCTGCACGCAGCAACGTTGCCTCGTGGAAGCCCGCATCCTCCGATAAACGCCGTGCCTCAGACCTCCGCTACCTCCCAAGAAATCCCCATCACGGCCGCGCCGCCGGTGGTCGCTCGTGCGCCCCGCACCCCGTCGGAGGCAAGGCCGCTGCTGCCCAATCTGGTCGCCGGCGCCCTCTGCGCCCTCGTCACGCTTGCCTACGCAAGTTCCTTCGCTGCGCTCATCTTCGGCGGCGCGCTCTCTTCGTCCATCAACCTCGGCGTCTGGACAGCCATCGTTGGCAGCTGCATCGCCATCCTCGCGCTCTCCTTCCTGAGCTCTTTCCCCTTCGCGCTGGGCGGCCCCGACTCCAACCCGTCGGTCATCCTTTCGATCTCCGCCGCCGGCATCGCCGCAGAGGTACTTCAGGACGCCACCACCAGCGCTGAACTCCTGCCCACCATCTTTGTCTTCCTCTTCGGATCGGCCATCCTCTGTGGCCTGCTGCTTTTTGCCTTCGGCCGCCTGAATTGGGGCCGCTACGTCCGTTACATCCCCTATCCTGTCGTCGGCGGCTTTCTAGCAGGCACTGGCTACCTGCTCTTGGCAGGCGGCTGGAAGCTTCTCATTGGCAAGAACATCGTGCTCACACAGCTGGCGGACATACAGTCCATCCCCACGCTGAGCTGGCTCTTCGCCTTCGGAGTGGGCCTCGCGCTGGTGGTCGCTACCCGCATCAGCAGGCACTTTCTTGTCATCCCTGGTGTGCTCGCGGTTGGAATCATCGGCTTTCATGCCTCGCTCCTCGCGTCTGGGCTCTCCCTCGATGATGCCCGCGCTGCCGGCATGTTGCTGGAGCCCATCAGCATCGGCAGTTGGCAGACCCCCTTCAATCAGGAGATGGCCGCCGTACGCTGGGATCTCCTCCTCCTCCACATCAACGACGTCGCCGCCATGACGCTCGTGGTGCTTGTCACCACCCTTCTCAATGCCACCAGCCTCGACGTCGCAACGGGCGTTGAGGCCGATTTTGACCGCGAACTGAAAGCGCTCGGCGTTGCAAACATCCTTGGCGGACTGGCCGGCGGTCTCGTAGCGGTCAACTCCTTCAACAGGTCGATGCTCAACCAGCGCGCTGGTGCCACGTCGCCGCTCGCAGCCCGCTTTTGCGCCATGCTCGTGCTGGGCGCCGCACTCTTTGCTCCTGGTGCGGTGGCCCTGCTCCCGCGCCCGGTCCTGATTGGGCTGGTCCTCTTCCTCGGGCTCTCGCTGCTGCTCAACTGGCTCTGGGATGCGCGTCGCGAACTGCCCCGCGCCGACTACCTCACCGTCGTGGTCATCCTCGCGATCGTTGCAGCCTTCGGCATCGCTACCGGCGTCATCCTCGGCGTCGTGATCGCCAGTCTGAGCTTCGTGGTGACCTTCAGCCGCCAGTCGGTGGTGAAGCAGCGATTCACCTCCGCGACCCAGCGTTCGAATGTGGAGCGCAGCCAGCAGGAAAACGCCTGCCTCGAGGAGAAGGGCGAGTGGCTTCACGGCTTCGTGCTGCAGGACTACATCTTCTTCGGAACAGCCAACAACCTGCTGGAGGAGATTCGCGGCGTGCTGGGGAAGGGCGATGTATTGCTCATCGATTTCCGGCTCGTCCGCGGGCTCGATGCATCGGCGGTCGTCGTGCTTCGCAAGCTGCTGCGCCTGACGGCCGAGCATAAAACGGAGCTCCTGTTCACGGCCATCGATGAGCCGCTCGCGCAGCGCTTCGCCGCTTGCGGGCTTCCGCTGGAGCAGTCGGCCGTTCGGCGCTTTGCTGATATCGACAGAGGCCTCGAATGGGCCGAGGCCAAGCTACTCACCAGTGTCCGACCGGAGGTCGAACTGACGGCTGCGCTCGGCCTGCCTGACGGCGCCGACGCGGAGGCGCTGGCAAGCTACTTTGAGCTGATTGAGATTCCCGGTGGCACCACGCTGTTCCACAGAGGTGAACCCTCCAACGAGCTCTATCTTCTGCTGCGCGGGCAGCTGAGCGTGCAGATTCACATTGACGACTCGGGCTATACCAAGCGGATCCGGAGCTATGGTCCCGGCACGATTGTTGGCGAGATGGGATTCTATGACGGTGCGCCCCGCAGCGCCGACATCGTCGCCGATGTCGATACCAGCGTGGCCTGCCTCACGCTCGAACGTCTCAAGAGACTCGAAGCCACGCAGCCCGAGCGCGCTGCCCAGTTTCACCGCTTCGTCATCATGACCCTTGCGGCGCGGTTGCGCACGGCCAATGAGCATCTCCGCGTGTAGCGCAGCGGCCAGCCGTGCCGTCTGCCCGTCGTGAATTTGTCATTGTTTCGTTTCTGGACCATAGGGGCGAGCATCGTCGCCTTGCCAAGGTCCCTCCATGTTTCGCACCCGCCTGACCCTCTTCTGTTCGCTTCTTGCGCTTGCTGCCTGCGCGCAAGATGAGGGCGGCGCCGACGGTATCACGGTCGACGCAGCAGACGACAGCACTGCCGATTCCGCGTCTGATGCCGCTGCCGATTCTGGAGCCGATACCTTCGACGCGGGTTCCGAAGACACCACAGTCGATACGGCCGATACGGCCGCCGACACCGCGGTTGAAGAGACGACCGACACGACCGGCACGACCGACGCAACGGAGGAAGTCACCGACACCGAGGTCGAGCCAGACACCAGACCGCTGCCGCCCCGCAGCTGCGCCTCGTGGCTCGAGTGCGACTCCGGTCAGGGCTGCTCAGCGGGCGTTTGTGGCGGCTGTATCGCGGCCGCGGACTGCCCCGACCTCCGCGGCTGCACCAGCGACTTCGTCTGCGGCGCCTGCGCAACCGACAGCGAGTGCCGGAGTGGCGAAGGCTGCATCGATGGCGTCTGCCTCGCCACCACGATCTCTGAGGTCCGCGTCACCGTCGCCCCTGCCGACTATCGGACCCTCCGCGATGACCGATACAACAAGGACCTCACAGTTCCATGCAGCGTCTCGGCGGACGGCGTTGACTACGCAGGCCCGACGACGCTGGCGGTGCACGGCGGTTCAAGCCGCGACCTTCCGAAGCTTTCGTTTGCGGTAGAGACCGCAGCCGCTGCCCACCCCGGCTATGCGGAGAAGATGGTCCTTCGTGCGGAGTACAACGATGCGTCGTCGCTTCGGAACATGCTCGGTCTCGAGCTGTTCCGCCGGTCCACCGACCTGCCAACGCCGCGCACCCGCTTTCGCCGGCTCTACATCAACGGGGCCCTCTTCGGGCTGATGGTCGAGGTGGAGCGCGTTGGATCCGACTTCCTCGAAGTGAGAGGGCGTGACACCCGCGCTTCGATGTATGAGAGCGAACCGGCAAACGAAATCGCGAGCACCGGCGCAGGTGCGTTGGTGCCCCTCGACGATCCTGCAATCTACACGCAGGCCTACGACCAGAAGACGGGGAGCGTCCCCAGCGTCGCCGATGTCGTCTATCTCATCGAACAGGTGCTTGCCCCCGACTACTACGAGGGGCAGCTCTCCGGGAACTTCCTCGCCCGCACGCGTCGTCAGATCCATCTGGACGGCTATGTGAGCTACCTCGCCACCAACGCCGTCTTGCAGAACCAGGACCACGTCCGGAAGAACTTCTACTTCTCGCGCCAGACCGTGGGCGGTCGTCTCGCATGGGAGTTCTACCCGTGGGATCTCGACCTCACGCAGGGCTGCCTTTGGAACGACGCTGACGACACCTCGTTCTGTGGGGCCCCCGTCTATGACGACCCGCCGGACGTTGGCGTGATTGGAGCCGACGCGGGCCTCACCTACCCCACGGACGGCTTCTACAACCTCCTGATGCACAATGTGCAGTCCGACGAGTTCGGCGGCGCCGAGGCCTATCGCGCGGAGATCTGCGCGCGGAGCACCAGCCTGCTCTACACCGACGAAATCCCGACGCTCGCCCGCACACTTGGCGCCTACATACGGCCTGCGCTCGTCGAAGACAGCGCCGACCGCAACGGCACGGCGGCCGACCATGCCGCTGCTGTCGAGGAGGTGGTGGGCTTCTACGCAGAACGGGCCGCCTTCCTGATAACCGAGCTCGGCTGTCCCTAGGGATTTGATGCGCCTCTACCTGGACCATAACGCTCACTCGCCGCTCCGCCCGCGACTCCGTTCGTGGCTCCGGGAGCGGTTGGAGGCACCGACCGCGAATCCGGGCAGCATCCATCTGGAGGGGCAGGCAGCACGCGCGGAGCTAGACCGCGTTCGACGGCTGCTACTGGCTGAGCTGGGCGCGTCGACAGGCCGAATCGTCTTTACGTCTGGCGCCACCGAGGCAAACAACCTGGCGCTCCATACGATGCTTGGCGCAGGCTCGGTGGCGGCCGCGGCGACTGAGCACGCGAGCGTTGTGGAGGTGTTGGAGCGAGCCGGCGCGGGGGGCGCATCGGTTGTCACGCTTGCGGTGGACGGTTCGGGCCTCATCGACCTCGACGAGGTCGAGGCGCTACTGCGGGGCGGGCTCCGCGGCATCGCGCTGCTCGCCTACAACAACGAGACGGGGACGCGGCAGCCGGTGGAGGAGGTGGCGGCCCTCTGCCTCGCCCATGGCGCCCACCTGCATCTGGATGCCGCGCAGCATCTCTTTCGATACCCGTGGAGCCATCACGCCGGCATCGGTTCGGTCACCATCTCGTCGCACAAGGCGGGCGGCCCTGTTGGCGTTGGCGCGTTGTGGTGGGGAGCCGAGCGCGGACCAGAGCCGCTGATGTCCGGTGGGGCGCAGGAGCGGGGCGCCCGTCCCGGCACCGAGCCCGGTTGGCTGGTGGGCGCATTGGGCCAACTTGCGGGTGGCCCCGATTTCGAAGCGTGGCTGGCGTTGGGCACGGTGCGCGACGCCTTCGAGGCGCGACTCGTCTCGGAGCTCGGCGCGGTGCCGAACGGTGGCGGCGCCTTGCGTGCGCCGAACACGAGCAATCTCTGGCTTCCGGGCTACGAGACGGAGCAGGGGCTGATGGCGCTCGACCTGGCGGGCATCGCAGCCTCTGCGGGGAGCGCCTGCCAGGCGGGTGCGCTCGAGCCATCGCCCGTGCTGCAGGCCATCGGCCTATCAGAGGAGCGGGTAGCCGCCTCCTTCCGATTCTCGTTCGGGCCCGAGCACAGCGGCGGTTCTGGCACCGATATCGCGGACCGCGTTATCGCCGCACTGCGGGGCGAATAAGCGGTAGCGTGGATCAGTGCATGCGCGCTCGGATGGCGTCTGCGACGGCTGCCTCGAGTTCCCCCGAGTCTAAGATCTCGCAAAGATTCGAGGCGACCTCCTCGGGGAGCAGGCGCCGGGCGAGCGCAAGCGTCGCGGCCCTGCTCCCACTGGCCGATCCAAGCTCGATTCCGCGCTCGAGTGCCCGATCTTCCGCCTCGTCGATCCGGTCGGTGGTTCGTGCCATGAACTGGATCATCAGCGCATCCATCTCTTCGTCCTGCATGTTGCCCTCCTCCATTCGTAGCGTGGCGGCGCTCAGGGTTGGGGCGAGCAGCCGCATGAGTGGTATCCGTTCTTCTCTCGGCAGGCGGACTGCCGTCAACAGTGTCTGATCGCGAACCTGCATCGCGGCAGGGTCCCGGCGGTGCGCAAGCGCTACCAGCAGGCCGAGGGCCGGCAGCGCCTCTATCTCGACGAGGTCCAGGTGGTTCGGAATGGCGCCTGGGCCAATAACAAGCGGCTGAAGCGTGGCACCCGGTCCCAGAACGATGGGTAGGGCGGCCTGGCGTTCCACCTCTTCGCTCAGCGTGACCGCCACGAGGACGGTTGGAGTGCCCGAACTCCGCCAAGTGAGGGCGATATAGGCGGCCCAGGCGCCGCGCTTGGCCGGGTCCCACTCCGACTGTACTTCGAGGATGATCCGAAGGGAGGGTGGGTCTCCGATGTCGAACACCTGATCTGCGTGAATCGTCACCGGCGCGAGGTCCCGTTGAGAGGCGTTGGCCTCCCGCGCGCCCGTATCTGCAGGCACGAGCGCTGCGAGCGGCGGGCAAAGCCTGCCTAGGAGCTGCGGCCTTCGCAGGAAGGTCTGCGCAAGATATTCGTGTAACATACTCGGCATCGATCACTCCCTGCACCTGTGGTGAGGGGGTTATCGGCGTCTGTCTTCCGTTGTTGCGGCCACCCGCGACGATTTGCGATTACGGGCCGTTGCGAGGAGCCTTCGTCTCCGCTCCGAGCCGCGCGACGGCTTCCAAGAGCTGCTGGGTTTGCGGCGAGGGGCGGGCCTTCTGCTCGAGTTGGAGCGCGTCATAGGCAAAGGCCGGCTCGCCTCGAAGGAGAAAG
>CAIQPA010000544.1 GCA_903873545.1 uncultured delta proteobacterium | reverse complement strand
TCGGTGGTCGCCTCGAGCCGGTCGTAACCGATGAACTGGTCGGCGGCGCCTTCGAGGAGAATGACCCACTCGCCGGCCACTTCGTAGCGGGCGTCGGCGGAGCGGCTCCGGTCGCGCTGGCGCTCCATGGCCACCTGGTAGCCGGCGCCGTCGATGCCGAGGCCCCGCTCACCAGCCATGATCTCGGTCAGGTCGGGCGGGAAGCCAAAGGTGTCGTAGAGTTTGAAGACGTCGTCGCCGGCGATTGCCTTGCGGCCCTCGGAGGTGGCGGCCTGCGCGACTTCGTCGAAGAGGGCGATGCCGCGCTCGAGCGTGCGGAAGAAGCGCTCCTCTTCGGTCTTGATGATCGTCTGCGCCTCGCGCTGCTTGCGACGGAGTTCGGGGTAGACATGGCTGAAGTCTTCGACGACCGCGGTGGTCACTTCGAAGAGGAAGGGCTTGGTGAAGCCCAGGTTGCGGCCGTGGCGGACGGCGCGACGGAGGATGCGGCGAAGCACGTAGCCGCGGCCCTCGTTGGCGAAGGTGGCGCCGTCACAGATGCTGAACATGACTGTCCGCACATGGTCGGCGATGACGCAGTACTCGGTGAAGTTGGAGCGGTGGAAGAGCTCCGAGGCTTTGATGCGCTCGCCCGTCAGCAGGAAGTGGGTGCGCTCGAGGATGCCCGCGAAGAGACCGGTGTGGAAGACGTTGTCGACGCCCGCCATGACGGCCGCCGCCCGGTCGAGGCCCATGCCCGTGTCGACCGACTTCATCGGCAGCGGGGTGAGCGCGCCGGAGTCGTCACGGTTGAACTCCATGAAGACATGGTTCCAGATTTCGAGGAAGCGCTCGCCATCGAAGCCGGGCGCCCAGGGGGCGAAGCCATACTCGGGGTGGTTGTCGTAGTAGATTTCGGAGCAGGGGCCGCAGGGTCCGGTGGGACCCATCGACCAGAAGTTCTCTTCGTCGCCGGCCTCCACGTCGCCGAGGCGGACGATGTGGTCGGGCGCGAGGCCGAGCTCCTTCTCCCAGATGTCCCAGGACTCGTCGTCGTCCTTGTAGACCGAGACGTAGAGGCGGGCGGGGTCGAGCTTCATCACCTTGGTGACGAACTCCCAGCCCCACTTGAGCGACTCCCGCTTGTAATACTCGCCGAAGGACCAGTTTCCGAGCATCTCAAAGAAGGTGAGGTGGCGGCCATCCTTGCCGACCTCGTCGAGGTCGTTGTGCTTGCCACCGGCGCGGATGCACTTTTGAGCGCTCGCGGCCCGCACGTAGTCGCGCTTCTCGAGTCCAAGGAGCACATCCTTGAACTGGTTCATGCCTGCGTTGGTGAAGAGCAGCGTCGGGTCGCCCTCGGGGACGACGGGGCTCGAGGCGACCACGGTGTGGAGCTGCTCGGTGAAGTAGTGGAGAAAGGCGCTGCGAAGTTGGTCGGGAGTCATGGCCGGAGCGTTCTTGCGTGAGGGTCGAGAGAGGGCGCGGGTCTAACATCGCGCCCACCCACCTGCAAGGCGAACCCGCCGCCTCGCGGCGCCCGACCGGCCATCCCAACTCGACCAAACCTTTTGGTTGGCAAGGCGATGCGTTGCCCATACACTCAACCTGTTGAGCACTTTTGGGGAGCGGCCAAATGAAGCACATCGTTACCATCGGCGGACTTGTTGGTCTGCCTCTTCTTCTTGTTGCCTGTATTGCGGCTGATGGCGGGACAGGGACCGCTATCACGCGAGGCGGCGGCGGTACCCGACCTGGCGTGGATGCGGGCGGTGACAGCAGCATCGGTGCAGACACCGGCAGCGGCGATACCTCTACCATCGACGATTCAGGTGTGGACCCGACCGACACGACCGTCGACCCATCCGACACGGTTGCAGACACCGAGGATGACGCGTTGGCGGACACGACTGCCGACACGGTCGATGACACGACACCACCCGTCGATACGGCCATCGATGTGCCGACCGACGACACCGACACCGACGGCGACGGCATCTGGGACTTCATCGAGGGGGGGCTCGACCCCGACCGCGACGGCCTGCCGAGCCTCAACGACCTCGACAGCGACGGCGACGACGTTCCAGACAGCGCGGAGTATGGTCGTCCTGCAGGCTCCGGTCAGCGTGGCGTCGATGTAGACAACGACGGCACACCCGACTTCCTCGACCGCGACAGCGACGGCGATTCGCTCCTCGACAACGAAGAGACAGGCTGTCCGGGCAGCACCTTCCGGACCGAGGAGGACAGCGACCGCGACAGCTACATCGATATGGTCGAGCTGGCCTTCGGCTCTGACCCTTGCGACAGCGGGAGTACGATCGAGAGCCTGGTCGACTTCTTCTTCACGCTGCCATTCGAAGGTCCTCCCGACACGGGCGACTTCGCCATCGAAACCTCGCTGGAGAGCGGCGACGTCATGTTCAACATGGATGTGACCGGCTCGATGGGCGGCCCGATTTCCGGACTCCGCTCCTCGCTGCGTACCACCATCATCCCCGGCCTCTCGAGCCGCATCCGCGATGTTGCCATTGGCGTGTCGAGCTTCGCAGACTTCCCCTGCGACACCTACGGGTCGCCGAGCGATGGAGTCTACCGCCTTCGCAGCCGGCTGACGACCGACACCACTGCAGCACAGCGTGGCACTGATCTCCTCTCCCTCGAGGGGGGCGGAGATACACCCGAGTCGGGCATCGAGTCGCTCTACCAGATCGCTACGGGCGCTGGCCGCCCCTCCACCCCCTGTGTGAGCTCTGGGCCCGGCTTCTCCATCCCCACCTTTGACGCAGCCGCCGGCCTCATCCCCGGCGTAGCCGACGGCACCGTTGGAGGAGCCGGCTTCCGCGACTCGCAGGTGAAGGTGGTTGTTCACATCACCGACGCCGTCTCACAGGCGCGTGGAGCGGGCTCGCCAAACAGCTCCGTGCCCTACGGGGCGAGCGAGGCCGAAGCCTACGCAGCACTTACTGCCATCGATGCCAAGGTCATCGGCGTCGCCGTCGGCAGCCAGTTCTTCCCCTTCCTGCCTGCCGACTACCCCTCGCTCGCGAGCCAGGTGAACATGGCGCGCCAGACCAACGCCGTCGTCGGCACCTGCGCTTGGGGCGTCGGAGCCGACCGGCCCGCGGGTTGCAGCGCGAGCCAGTGCTGCACCGGGCCTGCGGGCGCGGGCGAGGCACCCTCCGGCGGCACCTGTCCGCTCGTCTTCAAGGCCGTCACCTCCGGCATCGGCGGCTCTGCCTCCATCGATTCGAGCGTTATCGGTGGCATCCAGGCGCTGCTCGGCGGCTCGCTCTTCGACATCCGCGCCGTGCCTCGCCGCGACGAGGTCGAGTTTGCCTCCACGGGCATCGATACCGCCTGTTTCCTCTCGGCGGTACGCCCCACGACCGCCACGGCGAGCGGCTGCTCCGGCGTGCCGACGCCGGCCGACCTCGACGCCGATGGCGCGCTCGACGGGTTCCGCGGCGTCTCGCCCGGCGCAACCGTCAACTTCCAGATCGAGGCGCAGAACGACTGCGTCGAGCAGATCGGCGTCCCGCAGGTCTTCTCGGCCTACGTTGACCTCATCACCAGCGAGGGCGGCTCGCTCGGCACCAAGCTGGTGACCATCCTTGTGCCGCCCCTCGGAGACAAGCAGTGACCTTGAGGCCGCTTCGACTTCCCTCGCTCCTACTCTTATCGCTTCTCGCTGCCTGTTCGAGCGACAGTTCCGAGAAGGCAGAGAGTTCTGGGTCGGGTGCCGACGCGGCAGACGGGCAGGGCGAAACGGACGGAAGCGGTTCCGGCGCCTCGGCCGATACCTCCACCGAGGCTGACGCCGGCAGTGGCGATACCGGCACCAGTGAAGATACGGCCGAGTCTGCCGACACGGCCACAGACAGCGGCTCCGGCAGCGGCGACGCGACCGTCGAAGATACGGCCATAGAACCGGACAGCGCCGACGACACAGCCTCTGACGGTAGCGGCGGCCCCACGCTCCCGCTCCCCGGCTTCGGCACCATCACCGGCCCGTGCGGCGTCATCGACGCACAACTCCTCTCGCCCGACCCCTCCGTCATCGTCAACGCCATCGACTTCGGCACCGACCCCTGGGACAACCCAGCCGACCTCGGCCTGCTGACCAGCGGCGGCCAGGAGATGGTGGCAGACGGCAACGCCGGCGGCTCCTCGCTCGAATCGGAGATCTTCTCGCTCGAAGTCCTGACCCGCTGCGAGGGTGCCACGCTCGTGAAGACCGAGACCGAGGTGGTCTACGATGTTTCGGGCTCCATCACCGACATCCTCGTCGAGATCGACGGGATGAAGGTGGGCGTCAGCGTGACCCGCGCCGTGGGCTTCCCGCGCGACGCTGCCTACACCGAAGCCACCGCCTCGGCCCTCCTCACCCGCAAGCTGGCCGGCATCCAGGAGAGCACTGCCAACGTTTCGGCGGGTGACCGCTGGGTGAAGCAGATTCTCCACGTCATTGCCTATGCAGACCAGCACGTTGCGGCGATGCAGGCCGCCTACGCAGCCCTCGACCCGAGCGTGAAAGCCGACACCATCCTCTGGGTGACCCGGAGCGATGGCGACGACGAATTCATCTACTGAGCCTATGCCGCGCTGCGGCATCGTTCTTGAAGTTCGCGCTCCGCTCGGCTAGCAGAGGGCGCCCTTCATGGGGGCAGGTTCGGAACCTTCGGCGCCCATCAGGCGCCTGTCGCGGAGCATCGTATGAACATTCACGAGTATCAGGCGAAGCAACTCTTCCAGAAGTTCGGTATCCGGACTCCGCGCGGCATCCCCGCATTCACGGTCGATGAGGCTGTGGCTGCCGCGGAGCAGCTGGGCGGCACGCTCTGGGTCGTCAAGGCGCAGATTCACGCCGGCGGTCGCGGCAAGGCTGGCGGCGTCAAGCTGGCCCGCACGCTGGATCAGGTCCGCGAGCATGCCACCGCTATCCTCGGCGCCACGCTCGTTACGCATCAGACCGGCCCCGAAGGCCGCCTCGTTCGCCGGCTCTACATCGAAGAGGGCTGCGACATCGACCGCGAACTCTACCTCGGAGTCGTTCTTGACCGCGACACCTCGAAGGTCACCTTCATGGCCTCGTCGGAAGGCGGCGTGGACATCGAAGAGGTGGCGGAGCACAGCCCGGAGAAGATTCTCCGCGAGGCCGTCACCCCGCTCCTTGGCATGACCTCCTTCCAGGCCCGCACGCTCGCGCTCGGCCTCGGCCTCAAGGGCAAGTCGGTCAACAGCGCCATCGACTTCATCCAGAAGCTCTACAAGATGTACATCGACCTCGACTGCGCCATCGTCGAGATCAACCCGCTTGTCCTCACCAAGGGCGGAGAAATCATCGCGCTCGACGGCAAGGTCAACTTCGAGGCCAACGCCCTCTACCGGCACCCCGAAGTCGTCGAGCTCCGCGACCTCACCGAAGAGGACCCCGCCGAGATTGAGGCCAGCAAGTATGACCTCGCCTTCATCAACCTCGACGGCAACATCGGTTGTATGGTCAACGGCGCAGGCCTTGCCATGGCGACGATGGACATCATCAAGCAGTTCGGCGCCGAGCCGGCCAACTTCCTCGATGTGGGCGGCGGCGCGAGCCAGGAGAAGGTCACCGCAGCCTTCCGCCTCATCACCAGCGACCCGCGCGTGAAGGGCATCTTCGTCAACATCTTCGGCGGCATCATGAAGTGCGATGTCATCGCAAACGGCATCATCGCCGCGAGCAAGGAGATTGGCCTGACGGTACCCGTCGTCGTCCGTCTCGAGGGCACCAACGTCGAGCTCGGAAAGAAGATTCTTTCGGAGTCCGGCCTCGGCGTCATCCCCGCGGACGACATGGCCGACGGCGCCCGCAAGATCATCGCCGCCATCAACCGCGCCTAACCTACCTTCACGCAGACTCCGGAGATACCAACATGGCCATTCTCGTCGATGCCAATACCAAGGTCATCTGTCAGGGCATTACAGGCTCACAGGGCAGCTTTCACACCACCCAAGCAATCGCCTACGGCACCAAGATGGTCGGCGGCGTGACCCCCGGCAAGGGCGGTCAGATCTGGGAGAACCAGCTCCCCATCTTTGAGACGGTCCGCGCGGCCGTCGAAGAGACCGGCGCAGACGCCAGCGTCATCTACGTTCCACCGCCGTTCGCAGCCGACGCCATCATCGAGGCCGCCGAGGCCGGTGTGCGTCTCATCTGCTGCATCACCGAGGGCATCCCTGTCCTCGATATGGTGCGTGCCAAAGAGTACCTCAAGAGCACCAAGTCGCGCCTCGTCGGTCCCAACTGCCCCGGCGTCATCACGCCCGGCCAGTGCAAGATTGGCATCATGCCCGGTCACATCCACAAGCCCGGCCGCATCGGCGTCGTGAGCCGCTCCGGCACGCTCACCTATGAGGCTGTCGGTCAGCTCAGCGCGCTCGGCATCGGCCAGTCCTCCTGCGTCGGCATCGGCGGTGACCCGGTCAACGGCACCAACTTCATCGATGTCCTCTCGCTCTTTCAGGACGACCCGGACACCGACGCCGTCATCATGATCGGCGAGATCGGCGGCACGGCCGAAGAGGCTGCGGCTGCCTGGATCAAGGAGCACATGACGAAGCCCGTTGTTGGCTTCATCGCTGGCCGCACGGCGCCTCCGGGCCGCCGCATGGGCCACGCCGGCGCCATCATCTCTGGCGGCAAGGGCACGGCTGAGGCCAAGCTCGACGCCTTCCGCGAGGCCGGCGTGCACATCGCGCCCTCGCCGGCTGAGCTCGGCATCACGCTCGCCCGCGCCATCGGCAAGGCATAAATCCTCTCTTCGATTCGTTCCGGCGAATCCCCGGTGCCCGACGGGCGCCTCTCACCTGCAACATCAGTGAATCTCATGGCAATTGAACGCACCCTCTCGATCATCAAGCCCGACGGCGTTGAGCGCAACCTCATTGGCAAGGTCCTCACCAAGTTCGAGGATGCCGGCCTCAAGGTCGTTGGCGCTCGTCTTATGCACCTCTCGGTTCGCGAGGCGGAGCTCTTCTACTGGGTCCACCGCGAGCGTGGCTTCTTCGGCGAGCTCGTCGAGTTCATGAGCCGCAGCGCGGTGTTCGTCACCGTCCTTGAGGGCGAGAACGCCGTCGCCGCTAACCGCGACATCATGGGCGCCACCAACCCGGCGAACGCTGCTGAGGGCACCATTCGCAAGGAGTTCGCGCTCTCCATCGGCGAGAACACGGTCCATGGCTCCGACAGCCTGGAGAATGCGGCCAACGAGATCGCCTTCTTCTTCTCGGGCACCGAACTTCACGGCGCCCGCTAGGCATGAACGCGCCTCCCATTCTTCGACCCGCAGACGAGCTGCCCAGAGACGGGCAGGGCAGGTTGCTCCTCAAGGGGCTGACCCAGTCCGAGCTCGAGCGCTGGCTTGTCGAAGAATTGGGAGAGCGGCCCTTCCGCGTCACGCAGATTTGGAAGTGGCTCTACATCCGGTTCGTCTCTTCGTTTGAGGAGATGACCGACCTCTCGAAGGGGCTCCGCGAAAAGCTGGTGGAGCTCGCGAGAGTGGATGCCATTGCGGTGGATGCGGTCTTCCGCGCCTCCGATGGCACCCGCAAGATCACTTGGAAGCTCGACTCGGGCGCCATCATCGAGTCGGTGCTTATCCCGTCGGAGAACCGCGTCACGCTCTGCATCTCGAGCCAGGTCGGTTGCGCGATGAACTGCCAGTTCTGTTTGACGGCGAAGATGGGCCTCCGCGGCCATCTCAGCACCGCAGAGATTGTGGACCAGGTGGCCCAGACCCGCCGCATGTTCGAGGCGGAGGGACACATCTCCAACATCGTCT
>CAIQPA010000543.1 GCA_903873545.1 uncultured delta proteobacterium | reverse complement strand
GTCGCCATTGACGAGCAGCACCCGGAGCGCCCGGCCCGGCTGAAAGGCGAGGTGGCGGCTGTTGTCGGCCGTCATGCCGACCTGCTCGCTGACCTCCGCGCGGATGTCGTGCAGCTCGTTGCCCTCCACCTTGAGCTGGAAGACCGCGGTGGCCCGTCCGCTGGCCGGCAGCAGGACCTTGGAGACGCCGAGCTGCGTGGCACCATCGAAGAGCCGAACCTCACTCTCTGCGGCGCCGGTGTTGCCGCTGCTGCGAAGCTGGGCCTCGAACCGGTAGCGGCCCGCAGTACCGTCGTCGGCGGGCTGCACGGTCAGCGATTCGACAGCCAGATTGCCGCTCCCCTCACCCTCGACGAGCACCGGCAGTTCGACTTCGCCGAGCCCTCGGAGCGCCTCCGCCAACGGCGGTGCGGCCCACTGCGTCTGGGTGCGGTCGGTGAGCAGGATGGTCCGATGCTGCGGGAGCTTGCTCGAGGCGTGCATGGCCTTGGCCTGCTCGAGCGCGCCGGCGAGGTCTCCGCCGCCAAAGCGCGGCCGGTACTCTTCGAGCGCCTTGCGGACGGTGCCGTGGCCGGTGGAGAGGTCGCCCGTCAGCAGCTGTGGCGGCGAGGAGGCGACGATGAGCGAAACTTCATCCCACGAGCGCAGGTCGCCTATCGCCGAAGAGGCGGCATCAACGGCCGCAGCGAACCGCTCTGCGCTACCATCACGGCCCCAGCTCATGCTGGCGCTGTCGTCGATCACGATGACGACCGAGCTGGGGAGCCTGTCGAGCCGCGACGATGCGCCTCCGACCTCGCCGCTCAGAAAGGGCTGCGCGAAGGCAAGCGGCAGCGCGAGGAAGGTGAGAATGCGGGCGGCGAGCAGCAGCCGCTGCTTGAGCTTGGAGGCCGGCGCGGTCTGGCGCTTGGAAGCTGCCAGAAGCCAGATGGCTGGGAAGCTTTGGCGCACCGCCTTCTTGCGGTTCACAAGGTGGACGGCGATCGGCACGGCCACACCGAGCAGGCCCAAAAGCAGCAGCGGTTGGAGGAAGCCCATGGCTAACGGCCTCCCTTGCGTCGCTGCCGCGCAGCCACAAAGGCCCGCACCGCTGCGATGCCATCCTCGTCGGTCGAGACCCGCTGGTACTCAAGGTCGGAGGCCCGCGCGCCCTGTTCGATGCGGGCAAGATGGGCCGCAAAGAGCCGCGCATACTCCTCGCGCAGGTCGTCGGGCTCAGCCAGCAGCTCCTCCTCGCCCTCGAGCCCCTCGAAGAGCGTCAGCCCCTCGAACGGAAGGTCGCGCTCAGCCGGGTCGAGCAGATGGAAGAGGGCCACCTCGTGCCCCTTCCGGCGCAGCACCTTGGCGAGCCGCAGCAGGTCGTCGCCCTGCTCCAGGAAGTCGGAGAAGAGGCAGACGAGCGACCGCGCCTGCACCCGCTCCGCGATGCGCGACAGCGCCGACTCCACCGAGGTGCGACCGGTCGCGCGGGCGCCCTCCGCGAGGCGGCAGATCTCTTCAAACTGCGACCGCTTGGAGCTCGGCGGCAGGTAGTTCCCCGGCCGCTCGTCGAAGCAGAGCAGCCCCGGCGCATCGCCCTGCGCCAGCAGGATCCAGGAGATGGCGGCGAGCAGCGTAGAGGCGGCCTGCAGCTTGGTCTGCCGCTCCTCGAGCGAGAAGTCCATGCTCCCCGAGGTGTCGAGCAACAGGTAGGCGCGGTAGTTGGTCTCGTCCTCGAACTGCTTGACGAAGTAGCGGTCGACGCGGCCCCAGGCCCGCCAGTCGATGTGCCGGATCTCGTCGCCAGGGGCATACTCCTTGTACTCGGCGAACTCGACGCTCGCGCCCCGATGCGGGTTGCGATGCTGGCCGCCCATGGCCCCCTCCACGACGCCGCGCGCGCGGAGACGCAGGCTGCCGAGGCGGTCGCGACTGTCGGAGCCGAGGAGCATGGTCAGGCGCTCAGAGGTGCTTGGCGATGAGAGCCGCGACGATGTCGGTGCTCTTCACGTTGTCGGCATCGGCTTGGAAGTTGAGCAGCACGCGGTGGCGGAGCACTGACGGTGCGACCGCGCGCAGGTCGTCCATGCTGGGCGCCTCGAAGCCATGCAGGATGGCGCGCGCCTTGGCGCCCAGGATGAGGTTCTGGGTGGCACGCGGGCCGGCGCCGTAGGAGACATACTTGCCGATGTCGGCGGTGGCATTCTCGTCGCCGGGCCGCGTTGCGCGAACCAGCCGGACGGCCGCCGCAGCCACCGTTTCGCCCACCTCTGCGCCGAAGACCAGCCGCTGGATCTCGAGAATCTGGGCAGGATTCAGCACCCGCTGGATCGGCTCGCTCTCGTCCCGCGTCGTACGACGGGCGATCTCGAGCTCGTCGGCAAGTGACGGGTAGCCCACCTCGACGAGGAACATGAAGCGGTCGAGCTGCGCCTCGGGCAGCGGATAGGTGCCCTCCTGCTCGATGGGATTCTGCGTCGCGAAGACGAGGAAGGGCGCCTCGAGCTCGTAGGTCTTGCCGCCCGCCGAGACCTTGCGCTCCTGCATGGCCTGGAGCAGCGCGGCCTGCGTCTTGGGCGGCGTCCGATTGATCTCGTCGGCGAGCAGCAGGTTCGAAAAGACCGGGCCCGGCAGGAAGCGGAAGCGGCGCGCGCCCGTCTCCGGATCGGTCTCGAGGATGTCGGTGCCGGTGATGTCGGAAGGCATCAGGTCGGGGGTGAACTGGATGCGGTTGAAGCGAAGGTCGAGCGCCTCGGAGAGCGTCGAAACGAGCAGCGTCTTGGCGAGCCCGGGCACGCCCATCATCAGCGTGTGGCCGCGCGAGAAGAGCGAGATGAGCAGATGCTCCACCACATGCTTCTGGCCGAAGACCCGCTTGGCGACCTCATGCTCAATGGCCGTCCGCGCGCTCTGCGCCCGCTCCAGCAGCTCCTTCACCGGTACCGTCTGCGATTCCATGCTCACTCCTTGAAGAACAACAATCTCATAACTTTGCGGCCATCGAGCCGGCCCAGGCCGACCGCTCCTTCTGGCCTGTCGCAGCATAGCCGTCGCGCAGGCCCGCCATCACCGCCGGGTCGAACGGGTTCACGCCAGCAGCATCCTCGCAGGCCTCCACCGCCTCTGCTGCGCGCGACAGCGCGAGCAGCGCCTGACAGCGATGCAGATAGGTGGGGTAGTAGCCGGGATACCAGCGTGCCACCTCGCTGAGCGCAGCGAGTGCCTCGGCCGGCTGCTTCGCGGCGATGTAGAGCTTTGCCAGCGCGTTCTGGAGGTCGGGCTGGGTGTTGCCCGTCAGCAGGTTCGCCTTCTGATACTCGACCAGCGCAGCATCGTTGTGGCCCCGCGCGCGGAGCAACTCGCCGAGCTTGAGGAAGTCGCGTGCCTCCACATTGAGTACCTTCTCAAAGGAGCCGCTCCCCTCGTCGCCCGATCCGTTGCCGACCGCACCCACAATCTCCACCTCTTCGTCGTCGAAGTCGCCGGGCACATCGAGCCGCGGTCGCGCAACGAGGTAGGACATCCACTTCGCAACAAAGCCTGTGAAGGCCACCCCGGAGACCTCCGCGACCGCCGCCTCCACGGCCCGGCTCTGGTCAAAGGCCGCAAGCAACTGGCGAACCACGCCCCGCCCCCGCTGCTTCACCAGATACTCCAGCACCGTGTAGACCTCCGCGTAGGCCATCGCGGCATCTTCCTGGCTCGGCAGCAGCGCCATCGACGGATGCATCTGCTCAAAGGTCACAATCTTGTTCTCGGCGATCCGCTTGCCCAGCAGCTCCTCGCGCGACGGCAGCAGCGGCAACTCACGGCCGCCCGACCAGCGCCCCTCATGGTACTTCGCCAGCGCCTCGTGCAGCCAGATGGGGATGCCATGCCCCACCGCCTGCTCCACAACATAGTGCACGTATTCGTGGCTCACCGTATCGCGCCAGCCGTAGCCCTGCGCGGTGCCGCGCGGCGAGGTCACCATCAGCTTGTTGTACTTGCAGAGCGCGATCGTGCTGGTCGTCTTGATGGCCTCCGCCGAGAGCGTCGAGACCTTCGCGAGCACCGAGGCGCGACCGAAGAGCTCCACCCGAATCGGCTCCGTGGGCCAGTAGCCGAAGTCGTAGCCGAGCTCGTAGTAGGCCCCCTCGAGCGTCTCATCGAGGAAGGGGAGCAGCGGGGCATCCTTCTCGGCGTCGTGATAGACCTCAAAGTGGCCATCGCTGGTTCGATAGACAGAGAGTTTGGCGGTAGCCTCGATGGTTGACCGGAGCAGGTCGCGGTCCTTCGTAAGCGCCGCGACAAGATAGGGGTCGGTAGCCACCGCAAGCGCAGCCTCGTAGGCCGCAAGCGACTCCTTGTAGCGCCCCGTGTGATGCAGCCAGATGGCACGCAGCCGCAGCACCTCCACTGCCGCTGCGCCGCCCGACTCGAGCTCCTGCAAGGCCTTGTCTGCCTGAGCGTATCGGCCGCGGTCGATGAGCGCCTCCACAGAAGCCGGCGTCTCGTCAGCCGCGACGGCACGCAACGGTACCGCCGCAAGCAACGCGGCGAGCAACAGGCCCCAGATGCTACTGCATGAGGCTTTCATAGTAACTCCGTATCGCGTCACCGTAGTCGTCGAGGCCGCCCTCGCGCATCGCGTCGAGCAGCCGCTTGCGGTAGGCCTCGCCCCCCGTCTCGCCCTGCTTGGGCACCTCAACCTTCTCGTTGGAGGTCTGACGACCTCCCTCGCCCTGCTGCTTCTGCCGCTGCTTGCCCGTCATGGACTGCATCTGCTGACGGAGCGACTTAAGCCCCTCCTGCGCCCGCTGCTGCCCATCCCGAGCACCGCCCGGCGCGCCCTCGCCCAGCTCGCTACGCGAGTCCTCCATGCCCCCTTCTGTCTTCGCCATCGGCTCGGCGAAGGGGTCTTCGCTCAGTGAGAATTTCTGCTTCAGGCCACCGAGCTTCTCCTTGAGACCTTGGAGCGCCTGCTCGGTGCCGGCCTGCCGCTTCGCTAGCTCACCCAGCTTCGCCTTCCCGCTCGAACCCATGCTGCTCTCCGCCTTCTCCATGAGTTCGCCAAGCTCCGACGCAACCTTGGCCATGCCGGCGGCGCCCTTCTCTGCGGCCTTCTCGCCCTCGCCGGCAGCCTGCTTCGCGGCACCCTTCTCAAACTGCTTGAGCGACGACAGGCTCTCCTGCGCCATCTCGAAGGCATACTGAGCCTCCGCCGCCGCCTCGGCAGCCTGGCGAATGTCTGCGTTGTCGAGCGCCGACTGGACCTTCTGCAGGCTGGCCTCCATCCCCTCCATCTCCGCCTTCAGGCTGGAGCGGAGCGAGCTGTCGTCTACCGCCTCAAGCGCCCGCTTCGCCTCGGCAACCTCGGCCTTCGCCCGCGCCAGCTTGTCGGCGATCTCACCGGCCATCTTCTTGGCGGTCTCGGCCCGCATCTCCTCCATCAGCTTGGCCGTCTCCTCCGCGATCGCCTGCTGCTGCGCCTCCACCTTGTCGAGCTCCTTGGTCGCCTCGCCCATGGTCTTGTCGAGCTCCGACAGTTCGTCCGAGCTGGCTCCGGCGAGCGGATCGCCCATCTCCTTCTCGAGCGAGTCCATCTCCTTGCCCATGCGGTCGAGGGCCGCGAGCGCCTCGTCAATCTTCCCCTCGTTGAGAAGCTTCTCCATCTGCTCCAGCGCGCCGGCCATCTCCTCGAGGTTCTCCGACGCCTTGTCCTGGTCGAGCCCCTCCATGTTGAGGTGCTCCTGCGGCAGCTTCTCCATCTGGTCGCGGATGCGCTCCATCAGCTCCTTCATCCGCTTTGCGAGGCGACGAAGCTCCCGATCAATCTGCTCCCGCACCTTCGGGTCGCGCGTGTCGCGGTACTTCTCCATGAGCGACTTCAGCGTCTCCCGCGAATCGGCCAGCTCCTGGATGTTCCGCGCGAG
>CAIQPA010000542.1 GCA_903873545.1 uncultured delta proteobacterium | reverse complement strand
GACTTTGAGCGCGACTTTCGGGTGCATGCGCTGGGCGGGGCGCTGGCGGTGCAGGCCCACCTCGCGGCGCTGAAGGAGTCGGCGGGATCGTCGGTGGTCTTCTTCAGCAGCGTGGCGGCGCGGCAGGGGTTTGCGTCGCATGCCTCGGTGGCGATGGCGAAGGGTGCGATTGAGGGGCTCACGCTGTCGCTGGCGGCGGAGCTGGCGCCGCGGGTGCGGGTGAATGCGATTGCGCCGTCGCTGACGGTAACGCCGCTCACGGCCGCGCTGACCTCGAACGAGAAGATGGCAGAGGGGCTGGCCCAGGCGCACCCGCTGCAGCGGCTCGGACGGGCAGATGATGTGGCCTCGCTGGCGGCCTTCCTGCTGAGTGATGAGGCCTCGTGGATGACGGGGCAGATCATCGGTGTGGATGGCGGTCGCGGCAGCCTTCGGACGAAGGGGTAGCGGCATGCCACGCGGGATTGCGAAGAGTGCGTTGCCGACGAAGGTCTGCCCTGTCTGCCGCCGGCCGTTTGCCTGGCGGAAGAAGTGGGAGCGGGTGTGGGCGCATGTGGTCTACTGCTCGGAGCGTTGCCAGCGGGCGGCGAAGACGGTGAGCGCGTCGAAGCAGGCGTGAGGGGCTAGCGGGCCTGGCCGTAGCGGGCTTTGCGGGGTTCGGTGAAGTGCCACCAGGGGAGCGGTGGGCCGCCCTGCGCGAAGGCGACGGCGGCCATGAAGGTGTCGAGGACGCAGGGGTCCTGGCGGCCGCCGGTGAGGGCCTCGAGGCGGCGGTAGAGGTCGAAGGGGTCGTGGTGGGCCAGCTCCTGCGGCGTGGCGATGCCGAGCAGTAGGAAGTCGCGGGCCATCGCGGGGCCGATGTTGGGCAGGTCTTGGTGGCGGCGGGCCTTGGAGATGTGGTCGGCCTTCATGGGAGCACCTCGATGCGAAGCGGGCTGCCGGCGGTGGGCGGTGCGACGGAGACGAAGCCGTTGAGGCCTGCCCAGACGAAGTGGTGGCGAGGGTCGTCGATGGGCAGGTCGAGGCGGAGCGCGAGCCGGTCGGGGCGGGCGTCTGCGGTGAGGGTCTCGACCGTGAGCGTGCCGCCGGGGAGCTTGTGGATCTCGCCGCGCGTGAAGCGGTGGCTGGGGTGGCGTGCGAGCCAGTCGAAGCGCTGCGACATGTAGCCGCCCTCCTGCTGCAGGAGGAGGGTGTGGTCGTCGCGGCGGGTGACGGTGACGGGCCTCAGGCCGATGCCGGCGAGGATGGTGCGCTCGGGTGCGGGGAGGCTCTCTGCGACGCGCCAGGCGATGATGTAGCTGGCCTGGAACATGTCGATGGCGTGGAGGGTGACGAGGAGGTGGCCGGGCTGGGTGGCGGCCGCGGGGAGGGTGTCGCGGGCGGCGTCGATGTGGGCCGAGATGGTGCGCTGCGAGGCGGCGCGAAGGGGGAGCGCGGTGGCGGCAAGGATGAGGTGGACGACCACGAGGTAGCGCATGAGGCGGGGTGAGGCGCCGGGCCGGGTGGCGATACGGGCGAGGAGGCCGAAGAAGCCGATGCCGGGCACGAGCAGCATGCGGTCGTGGGGGATGCCGGCCGCCATGGGTACGGTGGCGAGCAGGGCGCCGACGAGCAGTGCGAGGGCGATGCGGTCGCCGCGGACCGCGCGCCAGACAGGGAGTGCGAGGAGGGCGAAGGCGAGCCAGCCGAGCGCCGACCAGGTGAGGGTGATGGCGGGGGGCGCGAAGAGCCAGAGCTCTGCGGGCAGCGGAAGGAGCTGGCCGAGGAGGAGGACGGGCGGGTGGCTGAGGAGGGCGCCGGCGAAGAGGAGGGGGTCGTGGCCGGGGTCGATGTAGAGGCCGGTGCCGGCGGTGCCGAAGCCGGCTGCGTTGTAGATGAGGCGCCAGACGACCACTGCGGCGACCCAGAGGGCCACACCGGTGAGGCGGGTGCGGAGGGAGCCGCCGGCCGCGAACCAGACCCAGGCGACGAAGTAGGCGGCGAAGGCGAGCGCGACCTCGCCGCCGGTCAGTCCGACCGCGAACCCTAGGAGCGCGAGCGCCCAGCCGCGCGGGGTGATGCCGCCGCCGTCGGCTTCGCTGCGGGTGTGCTTCACGAGCGCGGCGAAGGCGAGCAGACCGAAGAGCGCCGAGACGAGGGCGTTGCGGTTGGCGAGCCAGGCGACGGGCATGGCGTGGGCGTCGTCGAGGGCGAAGCACCAGAGGGCGAGCGCGGCGGCGGCGGTGGCGCCAAAGAGGCGGCGGTAGAGGAGCGCGGCGGCGGCGATGCAGCCGGCGAACCAGGCGAGCGAGTGGAGGTGGCTCATCACCGGCCCCCAGCCGGCGACGGCGTAGTCGAACCAGGCGAGCAGCGAGGAGAGGGGCCGGCCGAAGGAGAGGTGGAGGGTGGGTTCGGCCCACCAGGGGCCGGCGCCGAGCTCTTCGACGTAGCGCCGGTTCTGCTCGGGGTTGTTGGCGAAGAAGGTGAAGAGGTCCCAGGGGGCCCGCTCGAGGCCGAGCTGGGTGGGGGTGCGGAGCGCCATGAGACGCTGCAGGTTGTCGTCGAGGAGGTAGCCGGTGAAGAGGGCCGGCAGGAGCAGCAGCATGGCCACGGCGACGATGCGGTGGAGCGGCGCCGTGCGCGAGGCGGCAGCGAAGAGGCGGTCGAGGAGCGGCCTCATCTGCGTTCGCTGAGCTTGGGGTTGAGGCGTTCGCGCGCGAGGCGCTCTTCGCGGAGCTTGTGCCAGTGGTCGAGGCGGTCTGCGGTGAGTTTGCCCTGCCCGAGCGCGGCGCGGACGGCGCAGTCGGGTTCGCGGAG
>CAIQPA010000541.1 GCA_903873545.1 uncultured delta proteobacterium | reverse complement strand
ACCGCGGTCGACCAGCCCGCCTGCACATGCGAGTCGCCGATGTGCACGATGCGCAGCCGCTCCTCCGAGGAGAAGGCCCACGCCGTCGCGAAGGTCTCGAGCGCGGCCCGGTCGGCGAACTGAATCTTGTCGTAGCGGAGGTCGTTGGGCGGCAGCGAACGGTTCTCTGCCTCCGCCCGCGCCCGGTTTTCGGCAACCAGCTTTGGCAGCTCCACCGCAGAACGCGGAGCGACCCGCGCGGCCGGAACCGGCGCGGCGACCGGCGCTTCGGGCGGAGCCGGACTGGGCGCCACGGCTGCATCGGGGGGCTGATGTGCAACCGCCCGCGCCGACGAGAAGGCCCAACCCGGCAACGACGCCAGGAGGAGCAAAGCGCAGAGCGCAGACGTGACGAGCCGCTTCGGATACAGCCTCATTCTCCACCTCCTGCAGACCCCTCGGGAGGCGCCACCTGCGGCGGGGGCTGCACGGCGGGCGCGGCCTCTGCCGGTGCCGGCACCTCAGGCTTGAGCGCGGGCACAGGCGCGGGCGGCGCAGCGACCTGGGCCGAGCCCGCGGCCGCGGGCGATGCGGCCGAACCTTCTGCGGAGGGCTGACTCATGCGGGGCGGCGGTCCGTTGTAGTAGAGAATCTTCCGGATGCGGTTCCGATGATAGGAGGTGTTGGCCGCAAAGGCACCTGCCGCGATGATGACATCGGTGATGCCCCGCTCCACCACCACGTCGGCGACGCTCGCGTTGAAGTAGCGGTAGTCGATGACCACCACCTCCTCGAAGTTGTTGGCCAAGAAGGTGGCGAAGGCGTTGCCGAAGGAGTTCTTGATGACCAGCGCCCTTCGACCGTTCGTGAGCGAGGTCTTGGCCACCATCGCGGGGAAGTCGCCGCCCAGGTAGGCACCGTAACTGCGCGCATTCGGCAGCACCCACGAGGTCGGCCGGCCCGCGCCGCTGATCGGGCTACCGTAGACGCGCGCTGAGACCTTGGTCACCGGCGAGAAGACCTCCACCTCGTCGGGATGGCTCGCCACGGCCGGTACCCGCGTGAGCGCCCAGAGGCTTCCGAGGTAGCCGCGGTTCACCTTCCGGGGCATGCTGTCGAGGGGGACTGCGGCGAGCCCCGCCGACCGACAGAAGGCTGCGTAGGCGTAGTAGGCGCCCCGACCCGTCCAGTGGTGGTCGGTGCGGAAGTAGAGGTACTCGGCGGCGTGGGGAAGCATCTCGCTGACGACATCGACGCGGCGGATGCCAGAACTGAGCGCGGCGTTGATCTGGGCAATGTTCACCCGCTCGCCGGAGCTGTCGTAGCCCTTGGGCGCATGAAAGCTGATCGCGGTCGGCGCCAGCACCGACCAGACCCGCACGCCCGGAAGCGCTGCCGCGTAGCCATTGACGATGCTCGCAAAGGCCGCGGCCGCACGCCGCGAACCGCCAAAGACCTGCATCACCCGGTCGCCCTGCACGAGCAGGCCGGCGACCCGGCTCACCGCCCCCTTCCCCGAGGCCGGCGCAGCCTTCTCAGCCGGCAGCTCCACCCCCTCCATCGCCTTCTCCAGCTCCGTCAGCTCGGCCGAAGTTGGGGCCCGCAACGAGGCACGCGGGCCCTGTGCCCCCGAACCTGCCTCGGCCAGCTCTGCCTCCTCACCAGAACCCTCCCCATCGGCCGAGCCATCCAGCGGAAGCCGCTCCTCGGCGGCCGCCAACCCGCTACCCTCCGCCAGGTCGCTGCCCGTGCCTTCGGCCCACTCGTCTGCCCGCTCCAGCCGCGCCAGGTCGGCCTCGGTCACCTTGATGACGGTGATGTCGGAGGCGAGCGTGATGCCTCGGTTCCCCTCGATGGCCGACGACCAGCCCAGGAAGAGGGAACGGAAGGGAAAGTGGTCGGAGACCCAGCTGTCGAAGCCGCTCATGCAGGCGCCGCTCAGCACGCTCTCGACCGTGCACTCCGGCAGCCGCGCAAGGTCGCGGTTCTCGGTCTCGGCGCGCTGCGGCCCGACTGGCGTCTGCGCAAAGAGCACCACCACGATGGCAGACCAGAGCACAAAGAGCAGCGAGGCTGCGCGATGCCACGGATTGGCTGTTGGATGGAGAGTCATCGCGCCTAGAACCGGTAGTAGATGAAGGGATTGTAGGTGCCGCCGACCAGCATGGCCGTCGCCGCGAGCAGCAGCGCAAGGGCGGCGAGCGCGCCACCGCCCACTGCAAGGCCGCGACGCCAGCCGCCGGCCAGCTCGAACTCATTCGACCAGCGCAGCGTCCAGGAGGTGAGCGGCAGACACAGGAGGAGCGCAGCCGCGAGCCAGAACATGTTGGCACGGAGCGCCACGGCTACGCCCGCCAAGTCGCCAACGCCGGCAGCACCGAAGAGTGCGCCAAAGAGCAGCCGAAGCTGCTGCAGGTCGGTTGAATAGAAGATGGCCCAGCCGAGCATCGCCACGAGCAGCAGGTAGATGTGGCCCACCGCCTTCGGCAGCCGCTCGAGCCACTTCTGCAGGAAGAGGCGCTCAGCAGCAATCAGCACCCCAAAGTAGAGCCCCCAGATGACGAAGTTCCAGCTCGCGCCATGCCAGAGTCCGGTGAGACCCCAGACGATGAAGAGATTCCGGAGCCCGTTGCTCCGGTTTCCGCCGAGCGGGATGTAGACATAGTCGCGGAAGAAGGTGCCGAGCGAGATGTGCCAGCGGCGCCAGAAATCGGTCGCGCTGCGGGCCACATAGGGGTGGTTGAAGTTCTCGGAGTAGTGGAAGCCGAACATCCAGCCCATGCCGATGGCCATGTCGGAATAGCCGGAGAAATCGAAGTAGATTTGAAGGGTGAAGGCGAGCAGGCCCAGCCAGGCGCCGGCTGCACCGACCTGCGAGAGGTCGCCATCGAGCCAGGTCTGCACGAGGAGCGCGGCCACATTGGCGATACAGACTTTTTTGAAGAGCCCCTTCGCGAACCTGCGAAGTCCGCGCCAGGCGCCATCCCACGAATGGACCCGGTTATCGATTTCGGCGGCAATCTCGGCGTATCGGACGATCGGTCCGGCGACGAGCTGGTGAAAGAGGCTCACAAAGAGCAGGAACTTGAGCGGCGACCGAGCGGCGGGGATTTCGCCGCGATAGACGTCGACCACATAGGAGATGGTCTGAAAGGTGTAGAAGGAGATGCCGACCGGCAGCGCGACATCGGGAACCGGCAGCGCAACGGGCAGCACCGCGTTCAGGGTCTCGGTGATGAGCGCGCCATACTTGAAGGCGCCCAAGAGCCCGAGATTGATGGTCAGGCAGGAGAAGAGCGCGGCCTTGGCCTGCCATTTGCCGCGAAACCGCTCCACCAGAAGGCCGTGCGCCCAGTCCACGCCCGACGAAAAGAGCAGCAGGATGACCCAGACCGGCTCGCCCCACGCGTAGAAAACGAGCGAGACGAGGGTGAGGACGATGTTCCGATAGGTGATGTTGTTCCACGCGAAGTAGAGCAGCGCACTGAGCGGAAGGAAGAGATAGAGAAATGTGAGACTGGCGAAGACCACGGTTCACGCGTCGAGGTTAAAGGGCGACTGTCGAGGGCGGCAGGAGAGATTGGGGTCAGTGCTTCAGGGGCAGGCCGTCGGAGCGAAGGCCGAGAGCCCTCTCGCGCCGAAGGTCAATCGTTCGATTCTGCAGAGTCGGGTGTGGTCTAGAAAGAGTCGGTTGCGTCGCCGGGCGCCGGCGAAGATAGAAGAATGGAGCTGCGTTCGACGCGCGGCCGGAGTGGTAGCCGCGGGGCGGCTGAGCAGCGCACGCTCGCTGAACGTCTGAGTCTTGCATGGTTCCCCCACGGGCCAACACTACCTCATCAAGAATCATCATGCTAGAGGCGCCCGCCCCGATGGGCGTTTGTTCGCTCAGGAACGTGCGACTGCGGGGGATTGAATCGAGATTT
>CAIQPA010000540.1 GCA_903873545.1 uncultured delta proteobacterium | reverse complement strand
CGGAGAGCTCTTCGCGGAGCAGGTCGCCGAAGACATCGGCAACCTCCGACCACTTCTTCGTCGTTGCGGCGAACTGCTCGAGCTGGTCGCGGAGCCCCGTCTCGGTCGGCCGCTCCATGAGCGCCTGGGCGGTCGCGACGAGGCCGGCGCTCTGATCGTTGAGTTCGGAGACCTGAACCTCGGCCGTCTCGAGCCAGATCCGGTACCGCTCATCGCCGTCGCTCTCCACATCGATGCGCGCCCGGTTGAGCGCGACCAGCGCCTGCCAGCGCCCAAGCGCACGGTAGGAGGGCTCGAGCCAGGCTGCCACCGCCTGCACCTCGCTCCCAGCAGCCAGCAGCCCCTCAAGCGCGGCAATCGCGTCGGCGTCATGCTCGCTCTCGCGCAGCACCTCGCCATAGGTCTCCACGGCATCGCCGGGGCGACGCAGGAACTCTGCCATCACACCCGCAAGCCGAAGCCGGAGCGTCCGCTTCCACGCGGCCTCGCTGGCCGTGTCCACCTGACGCTGCAGGGTGTCTGCGACCTCCTTCCAAGACTCACCCGCCTGGTAGAGCCGCTCAAGGCTCACCAGCGCTTCGGCATCGCTGGCATCACGCCCGGCGAGCTCTTCGAGCACCTCGATGGCGGCCTTGTGGTCCTCAACCTTCACCTCGAGAATCCGCGCGGAGCGCAGCAGGATCGCCCGCTGTTCCGTCGGCTCGCCAACACTCTCCGCAAGCTCCCGGAAGAAGTCCGAAAGGTCGCGCCAGTTCTCAAGCGTGCCCGCAAGCCGCTCAAGCGCGTCGAGCGTCGTGGCGCGAGCCTCTTCGGTTGCCGCGCGACGGTAGGCCGCAAAGGCGGCTTCGGGCGAACCATTGAAGCCCTCCTCCACCTCCGCCAGCTCGACGAGCCGATCATGCTTGGCAGCCGTCGTCTCGGCACCTTCAGCGATGACCTCAATCACCCCGGCAAGGCGCGCACCGTCCCGCTCCTTGCGGTAGATGGGCGCGAGCAGCAGCGCTGCCTCGACGGCAGCCTCACCGCTCTCCATCAGCTGGATCAACGCGTCGCGCGTCGCCCCATGCTCGCTCGCTTCTGCCAGGATCGCGCCGTAGATAGCCAGCGCGCCCGGCAGGTCGCCCTGCTCCTTCTCGAGCAGACGGCCAAGCCGGTAGCGGGTGTTGCGCGAGGCATCGCCGCCCTTCACAAGCGTGGCCTCGAGCTCAAGGATGCGCTGCAGTTCGAACCAGTTCTCTGTCACCGCGTAGAGGCGGTCGAGCGCCTCGACTGCACCGAGGTCGCCGCCATCGGCGGCCAGCGCACGGCCAAACGCCTCAATGGCCCGCTCCTTGTCGTCGAGCTCCTTCTCGAAGACCGCGCCAAGCGTGAACAGGATCTCCCGACGAGCCCGGAGGTCGGTCACAAACTCGAGCTTACGGCCGTAGTTCTCAACCAGCTCTTCCCACCGCTCGGCGCGGGAGAAGAGGCGCTCCAGGGCCTCCACCGCGTCACGGTCGAGCGGGTCCATCTCCAGCACACTGAGGTAGGTGTCGATCGCCTTGGCAGGCGCCTCCAGGCTCTCCTCATAGAGGGCTGCAGATTGGAGCAGCAGCCCGCGGCGCACCGAGGGCTCCGACATGCTCGACGGCAGCTCCGCACGACGGAGGAGCGCGCCAACGAGACCCTCCCATGCGCGGGTCTGGTTGTAGAGCCGCACGAGCGCCAGCAGCGCCTCGTCGTTCTGATCATCACGCTCCAGAACCTCGTTCCAGAGCGCTACGGCGCCGGCGACATCCGAGAGCGACACTTCGCTCAGACGCGCCGCCCGTGCGAGCATCGTCGTGCCCAAAAGTTCGTCGCTCTCGTCGCGCGACAGCGACACGAGCACACCCACGAAGTCTGCCATCTTGCCGGCCGAGCCGGCCAGCTGCTCCGCCGTGCCGATAACCTCGCCGTCGCTCAGGAACTCGCCAAGGTGAGCCCGGGCAACGCCGTAGGCCACATCGGTCCGCTTGAGCTGCGATGCATGCAGCTGGGTAAGGAGCAGCACATGACCGCGACGCTCATCCGGGGTCGCCGCAATCCGCAGGCGAGCCTCCACAATCGTGACAACCTTCTCCCAACTCTTCTCCTTCTCGAGGAGTGGCTGGAGGAGGTCCGACGCAGCCTGCGCATAGTCGTCATCCGACAGCAACGCCCAGACGGCGCTGCGCGCCACCGCATGACCCGGCTCTGCGTTCAGCACCTCGGCCCAGAGCGACAGACCCTGCGCGATGTCGCCAATCTGCTCAATCTGGAGCGCTGCGAGCCGCGCTACCAGCGCCGTCCGCTCCGCGCCCGTCGCGAGCGCGATCCGCTGCTCGAGGACCCCGGCCTGCTGCGCATGCTCACCCGTCTGACCGAAGAGCCGGTCGAGGTTCGACAGTGCATCACGATCGCCTGACTGCTCATCGGCCAGCCGCTGCCAGACCTCGACCGCACGCTCCGCGGCGTCGAGCATCTCCTCCCACAGACCCGCCGCGCGGACCAACAGACCCTTACGCTGAGCGGCGTCGGTATGGAGCGCGAGTCGGAGCTCGATGACCTCCAGGTTGGCCTCCCAGTCCTTGAGACGGACGAGAAGCGCCTCGAGCTGCACCATCGTCGACTCGCGACGACCGTCCACCTCGAGCACCCGACGGAGCAGGCGCACGGCCTCCTCATGCTGGCCAAGCGTCTTGTCGCAAATCTGGGCGGCGCGCTCAAAAATCTCCACGGCCCGCTCTGCGTCGGCACCCGCCAGACCCTCGTCATCCACAACGGACTCGAGCAGGCCAACGTACTGCTTCCAGAGCTCCTTGGCCTTGGCCATCGTCTCCAGTCGCGTCTGCGCGAGCGTCGAGCGAGGCTCAGCGCGAAGCAGCGCCTCATACGACTTCCAGGCTCCAGTTGCATCGTTCAGCCGCTCCAACTGCAGCTGGCCAATCCGCTCCAGCAGCTGCTTCCGCGTCGCGAGCGACTCCGCCGCATCGAGCTGAATGTCCAACACGCCAACCAGCAACTTCCAGCTGCTCTCGGAGGTGTAGATGGGCTCGAGCAGCAACGCGGCCTGCGCCCGCTGTCCGTCGAACTCGACCAACCGCTCCAGCAGCCCCTTCACCTTCGGGTGCTTCGGGGCATCGGTCGCGAGACCGGACACAACCTCCATCGCCGAGGAAGAGTCCTCCAAGAGGTCGAGGTAGACCGCCGCCAATTCAAGGCGCAGGTCTACCGATGCAGCGCCCGTCGACAGGCCGACGAGATCGCTGAGTACCGTCGCCAGCTCCAAACCATCATTTGAGCCGCGGTAAAGCCGGCGCAGCGCCTGCAGCGCGGGCAGGTCGGTCGGGACCGCCTCACGCAACGCGCGGTAGGCATCGATCGCCGCAGCCTCATCCTTGCGCTGCTCGTCCTGCAGCGACGCAATCCGTCGCAACAGCACAACGCGGGTCTCTCCCTGAGCAAGCGCCGCCTTGTCGTCGAGCACGCTGAGCAGGTCGTCCCAACGGGCGAGCCGGGTGAGCAGCACCTCCTGCCGCTCCAACGCGTCGGCCTGTTCGGGCCACGACGCCAATACCTCCTCGTAGACCGTCAGCGCGGCAGGCGCGTCCGAAAGGCTGAGGTCGAGCAGTTTGGCCCGCCGCATCGCCACCGACAGCCACGCTTCGCTCCGCGTGTCGTACAGGTTACCGAGCGCCTTGCCGTAAACCTCGGCCAGCGACCGATCGTTGCGGCTCGCCTTCGAGGAGGCGTCCAAATCGTCGAGCACCGACACCACGAGTTCGCCCGTGACGACAGCGCGCGAAAGCCAGTTGTAGGCCTTCGCTGCATCGTTCATCTTCCGCGCGATCAGGCCAAGCTTGATCAGGAGGTCGCGCTGTGCCGTCTCATCGGTGGCGTGGCGCAGGAGCACTTCGCTCACACGGGCCAGGCCAGGCTGATCGCCGCGGCCCTCGTAGATCGGGGCCAGCAGTTCAGCGGCACGCTCGTTGGCGTTGTCCACCGTCAGCACCCGCTCGAGCGCCTTGGAACCGCGATCCACCTGGTTCAGCCGCTCGGAGAGGACCTCCCACAGCTTGAACGAGAGATCCACCTTAACCTCAGCCTGCTTGACCGTGCCAACAAGCCCTTCCAACTGGCGGGCATACTCCGACCAGTTCTCGTCGCGGGCATAAAGCAGCTCGAGCCGCTCCCACTGCTGAAGTTCAATCGCTCCCTTGCGGATGGCCTCCCGCGCACGCGCGTTTGACGGCTCGACCTCAAGCAGCTCCTCGTAGACCTCGAGCGCACGCTCCGTCTGGCCAAGGCGATCGCCCAGAAGCTGCGCCAGCTTGAGCAGCGCGAGCGCCTTCGGGGCCGCTTCAACGGTCGCCGCAGCCTTCCGCTCCACAATCTCGGCCAGGCGAGCGAAGTTCTTCTCCCGCTCGTAGCCCTGCTCCAGCGCCGACAGCGCCTGAAGGTCGTTCGCGTCACACTCGAGCACCTCGCCCCAGAGCGCGACCGCCAACTCCGGCTTCCGCGCCTTGGTCGCAGCGACATCGGCCGCGTCGCGCAGGTACTTGATCCGCTCGTCGTTGCCGAAGGCCCGCTCTGCGAGCATCCGCTTGATGGCAATCAGCTTCTCCCACTCGCGACGCTTGTCGTAGAGGTCTTCCAACGAGGCCACAGCCCCCTCATCCGACTCATCCAGCTCGCGGATCTGCTCAAACAGCTTGATGGCCTCGGCCTGGTTCGAGAACCGGACGAGATAGAGCTGCGCCAGCTCCCGCATCGCCGCAATGCGATCGCTGTCGCTATCCAGCGCAGCAATCCGCTTGCGCTTCACATCGATCAGATCGGGCCAGCGACCCAGCGACTCCAGCCGGCCGCCGAGCTCGTCGAGCAGCGCCAGGTCGGCCGGGTGCAACTGCGCCAGCGCCTGGTAGGTCGTCACGACCAGCATGTCTTGCTTGAGCTCGTCGCGGTAGATGCGCAGCAGCTCTCGCAGCATCGAACTACGCAACGACGACTCGCGCTGCGCCTCGTCCGCATGCTGCTTCAGCAGCTCCGCGAGCGGCTGCCACTTCTCACTCCGACGGTAGACCGCCTTCGCCAGTTCGCGCGCGCCCGCGTCGGCCTTGTTGGCCTTGAGGACACGGCGAAGCGAGTCGGCGACCTTGTCTTCGGCATGAAAGCCCAGCGCCAGGTAGGCGAGTTCGCGGTAGGACTCCGCCTCTGCGGCCGCACCAAACCCCGCAAGCCGCTCCATGAAGGTGGTCTGCGCCTTGCGCCAGTTGCCCTTCACCACCGCATCGATGACCTCGGCGTCACGCTGCGCCGCGGCACCCGCGCGACCGGCAACCTCTGCCGCGCCAGCGCGGTCTCCAAGCGCGTTGAAGCGCGCCACATAGAGGGCTCCGGCCCAGCCGCCGTCGGGCTCCGAACCGTCGGCATCGGCGAGCTGCATCTCGAGCTCGCCCCAGACATTCCGACGGCAGTACAGTGCTGCCAGAAGCTGCCGCGCGAGACCGAACTTGTCGTCCGACAGGCCGAGCAGGTCCCACGCCTCTCGCGCCAGCACATCGTCGCTCGCGCCATCGCGCGCCAGAAGGTCAACGATGCGCGCACCAAGCCGCGTCGCACCCTCTGCGCTGCCGTAGGCAATCTCCCGAAGATCGTCGATGTAGGTCGTCATCTCGTCCCAGCCGAGCGGGAAGAAGCGGGCCGCGTCGAGCGGACCGGCAACAGCGGCAGGGGCGCCGAACGAAGCTGCCACGGGGGCCGCTGCTACGGGAGCCGTTGCCACAGCTGCCACCAACGGCTTCGGCGCGGGCGCAACGAGCGATGGCGCAATCGGCGCTGCCAGAGGTGCCGCTGCCGCAGGAGCCGCTGCCGCAGGAGCCGCTGCCACCGGTGCCGCTGCCACAGGCGCGGGCAGCGCGGTCAGCACCGCGGTAGCCGCGACCGCAACATCAGCGGGCAACTTCGCGGAGAGCGCGACCGCGGCCGCACAGGTCGGATCAAGTGCAAGCGCCTCGGCCAGCTTCGCACGCGCCGCGGAGGGATTCGCGAGATGGGAAAACTGAATCTCCGCAACCTCCGCGATGAGAGCCGCCTTCGCAGCCGCAACGCCGGCGAGCTTCGCCTCGGCGCCCAGGAAGGTGACAACCTTCTCCCAGTTCCCCGAAGCCGCAAAGAGCAGCCGGCCGCGACGGAAGGCCTCAGCGTGCGTCGGGTCGAGCTCGGCCGCCCGCTTGAAGGCGGCAATGGCAGACTTGTGGTCCTGCTTGTGCGTCTCGAACACGCCGCCCTGCGCAACCGCCAGGCGACTCTTGGCGCCAGTCGACGCAACCGCTGCCTCCGCATCCTCAAGCGCACCCAGCACAACGTCCCAGTCCTCAGACGACTCCACGCTCGCAACCACAGCCTCAGCAAAGGCCGCCGCGTCTGACGAGCGCGTGAGCGCCTCGTTGAGCAGCGCGTCTGCCGTAGCCGCGTCATCCAACCCGAGCCGCGCGATGTAGGCAGAGCGGGCCAGCAGACGGGCAGAGGCTGACCCATCTGTCAGGCGGCGCGCATGCAGCGGGATCTCACGGACAACTGTCTCCCAGTCCGCCTCGCTGCTCCAGGCCAAATCGAGTTCATCAATCAGCTCGACCTGCTGAGGGCGGGCGGCGAGGTCGGCGAGCAACTTGGCAATCTGGTTCGACATCATCTTCACTTTGGCGAGGAAACAGGGTCAGTAAACCCGTCTCATACTATCTGAAATCGGATAACGCAGCCTCTCGGTGCGTCAGTTTGGCTTGAGGAGCTCAAGCCGTGCAATGCGGTCGCTGATCGCCGCGCAGCGCGCGGCATCCGTGGCAACCTTGCAACTCGTTTTCGCGTGGGTGAGCGCGGCAACGGCGGAGCGGCGAGCCTCCTGATCACCCGTCGCATCAAACCGGCGACCGTAGGCCACACCCAGATTGTACGGGGTGCTTGCGCTGGTGTCGCCGGCTTGGAATCCTTCCGAAAGCAGCGTGATCGCCCGGTCGGTGTCGCCCGCAGAGAGTGCCGCATACCCGGCCGCAGCAAGAAGGGCCGGAGACCCGGGGCTGTTCGCGAGGCCGTTGTCAAAGACCACGCGCGACTCAGCAAATCTGCCGTAGCGCGCGTAGAGCGAGCCTAGCGAAACATAGGCCTGAGCCAGGTAGCCGTCGGCAACAATCGCGGCGTTGTACCGCGACGCCGCTTCGAGCGGCTTGTCCGCCGCCTCCAGCAGCTGCCCGATGTGCAGGAGCGAGAGCGCGTGGCCCGCGTTGATCTTCAGCGCCTCGCCAAAGGCCGCCTCGGCCTGCGCCGACTTGCCCAAATCCTGCAGCGCCACGCCCAGATAGTAGTGGGCCGAGACCTCGGTAGGCAGCAGTTTCGCAGCGCGCTCTAACGAACCCACAGCATTCGCCGGATTGCGATAGTGCTGCAGCTGCATCACGCCACGGTTAAGGTGCGCCTCACCGCAATCCGGGCATACGGTAGCCGCCTCGCTGAAGAGCTTCTCCGCCTCGAACTCATCGTTTTCGGCGGCAAAGGCGAGCCCCTTCTCCACCAACTGCAGGGCCTCTGCGCGCTTAGCATCGCAGCCCCCAAACAGGGGAGCGGCCAGACAGACCAGAAGCAAACACCAACCAAACCGCATGGAGCGCTCTCCCGAAGAAGCCTGCACCGACGAGCGCGGCACATTGGAACACAATGCGCACTCTACCCGCTGCCAAACCATCGGCAAGCGGGGAGAGCCATTTTCCCCCGCATCAACCGCATCTCCTGACGGCAAGGCAGACGCCTAGAACTAACCGCCGGAGGTGAAGATCCAGGGATAGGAGACGCGGACTGTTCCTCCACCCTTCGGCTCGGGGAAACGCCACTGCTTGACCCGACGCTGCACGCAGGCATGCACCGCGTCGTTCTTGAGCGTCGACGCCTTCAACTTCGTGCCACCAACCGCGCCATCCGGGCCGATCACGAACTCCACGTCGATGCGACCCTGAAGCTCCGGGAGCTTCTGAAGCTCCGTCTCATAGCAGGCGATAATCTCACGCCGATGCTCCGCGATGACACGACGAACAATGTCCATGTCGAGCGCGCCCGTGAGCGTGAACGGCTGCGTCGATACCACCGGCGTGCGGACCTTGCGGTCCGAAACCCCGCGGAGATTTCCGCCGACATTGTTACCACCCGAACGACCAACGCCGATCGGGCCACCGCCAACGCCCGTCGACAGACGGCCACCGCCGCTTGCCAGACCGCCGCCAAACTTGCCAAGTCCGCCCTGCCCGTAGCTCTGGCCCAGGCCCGTGTCGCTCACGCCGCCAATGGCCTCAAGCTCCGCCACGCCGGCAGCGGCATCGCCGCCGAAGACGTTCGAGGGGCCAAGCTGGTTGAGCACGTCGACAGCGCCGCGGTTCATTGCCTCGTCACGCGCCTCAGCGCGAGCGAGCTCGGTAACCTCTTCGGGCTTGTCCTTCGTCTTGGTATCCTCGGGCTTGCTCTTGTCAGCCTTCTCGGCGCCCTTGTCCGACTTCTTGTCGGCCTCCTGCTTCTCCTTCAGCCACTCCGGCTTCTCCTCGGGCTTCTTCTCTTCGGGCTTCACGAGCAGCATCTGCACGTAACGATTGAGCTGGGCCTCACGCTCCATCGCAAGTTCGCCAACCTCGGGCGGCATCAGCAGCGACACAAGGATCAGGCCGCCCTGAATGAGCGTCGACACAGCCAGCGCAAGACCGGCTGCACGCCACTCACGCTTGATCGGGAAGACAAACTTCGGGACTTCGCTCCGGCGGAAGAAGAAGACCAACTCCCCCATCACGATCCGGGCACGCGTCTCACGCGTCAGCGCCAATCTCCAGACGTCGCCCGAAGGCGTCGCGCGGCCCGACGAAATCGCGTCGGCCGGCGTGAAGTGGCTGTCGCCAACCCAAATCTCACCCTCCATTCCCTCGCGGAGGAGCAGGACCGGCTCGCCGCTCGATACCTCGAGCAATACAATCTCGCCGCCCGGTATCAGCGCCGACTCAATCTGGAACTGGCAATCAGCACCCGAGCCGACCTTGAGGGTCGTCGGCGGCTGGTACAGGTCGTCAACAATGACGAGGTCGCGGAACAGCATCGCCGCTTCGACCGAACCATCCGAGTTCTCCGCGCGACGCAAGAAGCGGCGCGTGTAGATCTCGTCGTCCGTCTCAACCACGCGCGCCTCCGAGCCGCCGCCTGCGCCGGTCGCGCCACTCCGCTCACCCACCTCATGAAAGCGAATGACCAGTTCGTAGCCGCCAACGCCGATCCGGTCACCGTGCGACAGCTTCTGCTTGTTCACACGCTGGCCGCCCACCGTCGTGCCCTTTCCCGAGCCCAGGTCGATGACGAACACGTCGTCGCCGGTCACCTCGACCACGGCATGCACGCGGCTCACATTCGCATCGTCAAGGAAGAGGTGCGACTTGGCGTGGCTGCCAATCTTCACCACATCCTGTTCCAACCGCTCCGTCCGCTCGTGCGTGCCGTCTCGGTAGATTTCAAAAATCAACAGTCTCGATTCAGACATCGTTCATCCTCAGGTTCGAACGCCCGCTCTCGCCGAACACGCTCAGAAGCGCTCTACCGACTGCACCATCTCCGTCACAAAATCCTTCCGGATCTTGATCAGACTCGACTCCTTGCCACGACGAAGGCCGGTCACCGTCTCCTGGTCAGGACGGACCAACGTTCCGGTGACAACATCCTCTTCGAAGTTGAAGTTGGTCTCGCGCTGTGTCTCTTCGGCCGAAACCGATGAGGCGAGCAGGAGAAGCCCTGCAACCATGCTCAATGTGATCGTCTGATTCATTGTTCACTCCCTTCGACGGACTGCCGCCTGGTTTCGACACCGGCGTTTGCTCAAAGTTCCTGACTAGGCTCCCGATCCTTCGGGCTCGGGCTCGACTGCCGGTGCGGGCTCAGCCGCCGGTGCGGGCTCAGCCGCCGGTGCGGGCTCGACTGCCGGTGCGGGCTCAGCCGCCGGTGCGGGGTCAGCCGCCGGTGCGGGCTCAGCCGCAGGTGCGGGCTCAGCCGCAGGTGCGGGCTCGATGCCATCCAGCATCTCGGGCGAAGCCTCCGGCTCGGGCTCCGGCTCTCCGGCCCCAAACTCGATGAGCGTCTTGAGGGCGACGATGCGCTTGTCCACATCCTCCATCCGCTCGAAGCGCTTGTTGCCCACCGCGGCCTTCAGCTGCTCGAAGGTCGCGACCGCCTTCGGGTAGTCGCCGCTGAACTCCTGCTGCAGGATGGCCAGGTTGTAGAGCGTGGCGAAGTCGTTCGGATCCTGCGCGAGCAGCTGGCTGTACTGCGCCTCTGCACCGGCTCCGTCGTCGAGCCCACGAAGCGCAACGCCGTAGGAGCGGCGTGCGTCGCGGTCGTTCTCACGCTTGGAAAGCACCGCTTCGAACGACCGCTTGGCGACCTCGAAATCGCGGAAGTTCAGGGCCATCGCGCCAATGTTCATGTGGGCATCCACATAGTCCGGATCGCGCTTCACGGCGGCCAAGAACTCCCGGTAGGCCGTGATCACATCCTTCTGTGCCAGCGCGATGAGACCAAGCCGGTTGTGGAGCGTCGCCGCGTCGGAACCAAGCTGGATCGCGTTCTCACAGACAACCCGCGCCAACTCAATGCGGCCCAGGTCGAAGTAGATGCGCGCCAGGTTGGCATAGGCGTCGGCGCTCAGCGATTCACCGGCAAGGGCAAACCGAAGGAAGACGATGGCCTCTTGGGCCGACTTGGCATCGCGCTTGCCTGCAGCCAGAAGCTTCTGCCGCTGCAGAATCGCAAGGTTGATGTTGCAACCCGTCTCGTTCTCACGCGACGTAATGCAGTCGCGAAACACCCGCTCTGCGCCGGCCGTGTCGCCCTCTTTCAACTTGAGGTAGCCCTCGTAGGCCTTGCCACGCATGAACTGCGCGTCGATTGCCTGCGCCCGCGAGAAGGCATCCGAGGCCGCCGTCGTATCGCCCTGCTCGGCGAGCACCAGACCAAGGTTGAACCAGCTGTTCGGATCCCCGGCGTCCAATTCCACCGCGGTTCGGAGTGCCGACTCTGCCCGCTTCAGACGGCCCTCATCGGCCTTGTCTGCGTAGGCGTCAAAGGCGGCCTGACGCGCCGCCTTGAGGGTCTCCACCCTCTCCGCCTCGATCTCTTCGGGGCTCTTCACCCGTTCAATCAGCGCAGGGCCCGTATCGCGG
>CAIQPA010000539.1 GCA_903873545.1 uncultured delta proteobacterium | reverse complement strand
TAAAGGCGCGTCAGGTTGTCGTGGCGCAGATGCCGGATCGGTTCCGTTTTGAGACCCTCTCTCCGCTCGATACGACGCTGTCTGTGGTCGCCTGCGACGGCGGCCGGCTGTCGCTCTATGACCTGCAGGCGGGCCGGTTTCTGACCGGGGCTGCGACGGCCTCCAACATCGCGGCGCTGACCCGGATTCCGCTCACGGCGCCCGACCTTGTGCGGCTGCTGATGGGCGGTGCTCCGGCGCTGGCGGAGGCCGATGGCTGGACGATGGCGTGGGACGAGCGGCTCGGCGGCTACCAGTTGTCTCGGAGGGCGGCCGATGGTTCGCTGCAGGAGCTCTGGCTTCGGCATGGGAGCGGCTCGCTGCTGGCGCTGCGGGTGACGGATGGCGCAGGGCGGGTGGTGCTTCGGGTGACGACCGCTGCGCCGTTCGAGGTGTCGGACGGGGCGCAGCAGGTGACGCTGTCGCGGCGGCTCGAGGTGGAGCTGCCGCAGGAGAAGACGCAGGTGCTGGTGGAGGTTGGCAGCGCGCAGCTGGGTGTGGAGCTTGACGCGGTGCTGTTCGAGCTCCCTGTGCCGCGCGGGATCGAGGCGGAGCCGCTGGGCGTAATGGGACGGTGAGATGATCGACGACCAGAGATTCGGAGCGGTGCTGCTGGAGCGTTCGCTGCTCACAGAGGTTCAGGTGCGCCAGCTTGGCGTGCTGGCGTTGTCACGGCAGACCTCGGTCTATCGGGCGGCGGTGGAGTCTCGGGCGGTGGAGGAGGAGACGGCGGTTCGGATTGCGGCCAAGCTGCTGGGCGTGAAGGCGGTCTCGCTGAAGGGCTTTTCGGCCCCGGCGGAGCTGCTGAAACTCTACCCGCAGTCGATGATGGAGCAGTACCGGTTTGTGCCGATCTCGCTCGAAGAGGGGCGGCTCTTTGTGGCGATGGAGGACCCTACGAACAGTGAGGCACTCCGCATCGCCAGTGAGCTCTGGAGTGGCGCTGTTACGACGATTCTGGTGGGGCCACTCGACCTGACGGAGGTCTTTCGTCGTCTTCGCGGAGGCGCCGTTGTGGCCGCTCCGAAGGTGGAGGTGGCGCCCTTTCGTTTTGCCGAGGGAGCAGGCGTGGCAGGGCCGCCGATGCAGGCCTCGCCGGCGCTAGGGTCGGGGCTGATGTCTCGGGGCGATGCCGAGCGGGCGCATCGGGGCGCGGGCCAGCCGATGCGGCAGGGTCCCATCGATGTGGTTCTGGACGAGGGGAACATTGAGTTGGAGACGACGGCGCTCCCGGAGCGGCCCGCGCCGGCCTCCGATCCCTTTTCTTCTGAGAGCCTGCCGGCGGGGCAGGTGTCGTCGCCCTTCCTGCTGAGCCTTGGCGACAACGCGGCGGTGAGCCGGGCAGAGGTCGCGGCGCGGGCGGTTCGGCAGGCGGGTTCGGAGGAGCTGCTGCGGGCGCTGGTTCGTGCGCTGTTGGCGCGCGGTCTGGTGAGCGAGGCGGAGCTGGCGGAGCAGCTGCATCGCAAGAAGTAGGTGTGCGGCGGGTCTGGTTGCTTGCGCATGCGAGTGAGTCGAATAGAATGCGGCGCAGAACTGTTGCGCCCTCCCCTGCTGACGAGTCTGTGATGATGGGATTGAATCGTTGTTTGCCCGCAGGGCTCTGCTGTCTTTTTCTGCTGGCGAGCGGTTGCTCGAAGTCGACGGAGGAGGTGAGCAGCGGTTCGGGTGAGCCTGCTTCGAGCGGCAGCGCCGTGGCGGAGGTGGCGGAGAAGGTGGCTGCGAAGCCGGCGGCTCCCGCAGAGGAGCCTGTTCGGGAGCTGTCGCCGGAGGAGATCTCGGCACTCCGTAGCGTGGTGGGGCTGACGCCGCCTGAGCCGCTCGCTGTGAGCGAGCTTCTGACGCGTGCCGACATCCGCGAGATGACGAAGTATGAGGATGTGCTGTCGGAGCAGGTGCTGGACGGCGTCGCGCCGAGCCCGACCTACAATGCGCTCCGGATCGGCGACGAGAAGATCTTCGGGGCTTCTGTGCAGGTATGGCGGCCGCTGGAGGCAAGGCAGGCGGGCAGCCGATTTGTGCGGTTGAAGGAGACCTACATTGCTGCCACCGCAGACACGACCCCTGTCGCCGACGAGGCCTTCTTCGGGGAGTTTGGCGACACGGTCCACTATGCCTTTCATCACAAGGCGAGCCGCTCGGTGGCTGTTGTGACCTGCGCCACCAAGCTGTGCGACGCGGAGAAGGTGAAGGCGCTGGCAGACCGGGTGGCGAGCCGCCTGTAGCCTGTCAGCGGGGTGCGAGCAGCCGCAGGCTGGAGGGCACTCCGACGAAGCGGAAGGCGTCGCGCTCGATGAGCCAGAAGAGGATCTGGCGCACCTCAAGTTCGCTCCAGCCGTCGGCGGTGAAGCGGCGGAGGAGGTCGCCGATGGACTCGCGCGGGCCGATGTTCATGGCGAGCCGGAGTGCGCGCCCGAAGACGCGGACACCTCCGAAGGTTCCGTCGGTGGTGGTGGGTTCGAGGGGATGGTCTTCGAGCTCGGAGACATAGCTGCGGAGGTAGGGGAGCGCGCATCGCTCCTTGACGCCTGCGGCGATGAGTTGGTCGAGGTCGAAGCCGGCCTCCATGGCGTTTCCGGCGTCTTGTTTGTCGGGCTCCCAGACCCAGATTCCCTCGGAGACGCCGATGAGGGCGAAGATGTCTTCGCGGAGCCGATCACAGAGCGCGGTGAGGAGGGTGTGGGGGGAGAGGACCCCCTCGGAGACGAGGGTGTGGCCGAGCTGACCGCCGTAGCGGGCGGCGCGGACGAGGGCGTAGGAGAGCTGCTCGGGTGAGATGAGGTCGAGGTCGACGAGGTATCCGCCAAAGCGGGCATCGGGCGACTCGGTGTCGACGACGACGAGGCTGCCTGCGCGGGCGTGGAGGGAGATGGTTCGGTCGTTGTGCCAGAGGCGGAGGCGTCCGGTGAGTCTGTGGGAGGAGAGTGCGTGGAGCAGCTGTACGATGCTTCCGCTGGAGAGGCTTCCGCGGAGGGTCTCGCGGGTGGAGCCCTCGAAGCTGTCGCGCGGTGGGAAAGCTGGGATGGCCTGGATGGAGGAGTCAACGGCGAGGGCGAGTGAGTCTCCGCTGGGGGACGGCGCCTCGGCGGCGGGGAAGGAGCCAGAGGCGGAGGCCTGCCGCCCCTTCTTCTGCCGCTTGGGATTGAAGCCTGCAAGGGCGAGCTCTTCCCAGTCGCGGTTGAGGGGGCCGTCCTGGTGGAGGGAGTTGAAGGAGTGCAGGCTCTCGGGCTCGCCGACGAGGGTTGGTTCGACGCCGCGGGGGATGCCGGAGAGGGTGGGGAAGACATCGCTCGTGAGCCAGAGGCCGCCGGAGACGGAGACCCGTTCGTGCACGGAGTGGGGGGTCGCGGTGAGGAGCCGGTGCAGCTCGGGGAGCGTCATGGGGCCGTGGACCTGGCCCTGCGCGTCGCGGAATCGGAAGGTGGTGGCGGCGGGTGCGGGTGCGGGCGCCGGAAGCGACTCGTGCGAGGTCCTGCGCCGTTTGGCCTCGGCTACGACGCTCTCTGCGAAGGTGTCCTGGAGAACCTTGGCGAGGAGGTGGGGGCCAAGCTCAAGGGCGTCGCGGTCTGCGAAGTCCTGCAGCGCGTCTGCGAAGTCGGTGCCGGAGGCGAAGCGCTCGTCGGCAGACCTGGAGAGGGCGCGCAGGACGATATCTCGTAGCGCGATGGGGACATCGCGGAGTCGGGCGAGCTCCTCGGTGATGCTCACGTCTCGGATTTTGAGCATGACGTCGAGGTCGCTGGGCGCCTTGAAGAGCCGGCTCATGGTGAGGAGTTCGAAGAGGACGACGCCTGCCGCGAAGAGGTCGGAGCGGAGGTCGATTTCCTGCCCTGTAACCTGCTCGGGGCTCATGTAGCCCATCTTCCCCTTGTGGGTTCCGCCCTCGGTGAGGTTGCTCTGGAGGCCCGACTTGGCGATGCCGAAGTCCGCGACCTTCACGTGGCCCTCGTAGGAGAGGAGGATGTTGGAGGGGGAGACGTCGCGATGGACGATGGTGAGCGGCTCACCGATGGGGCTGGTGGCGTGGTGGGCAAAGTCGAGTCCGCGCAGGACCTGAATCACGATGTAGAGCGCGACAGGGACGGGGATGCGGAGTTTGGTTCGGGCGCGGGCTGCGAGGAGGTCGAGGAGGTCTTTGCCGGAGACATACTCCATGGCGATGAAGTACTGGCCTTCGACTTGGCCGAGGTCGTAGATCTGGACCACGTTCGGGTGGTTGAGCCAGACGGCGACGCGGGCCTCGTCGATGAACATGCGGACGAAGTGGGGGTCTTCTGCGAGCGAGGGGAGGATGACCTTGACGGCGCACTCTTTGGTGAAGCCGTCGGCGCCCTGAAGCATGCCGCGGAAGACGTCGGCCATGCCGCCTCGACCGATGCGATCGATGAGGACGAACTTGCCGAAGCGACAGGGGAGATCGGAGAGCAGAGCCATGGCTTCCGGCACAGAGGAGTGAGGCGCCGCGGAGGGTGGCAGGAAGCGGGCGCAGAGGCAAAGAAGCGGCGGTTAGAAGGCCTGATCGATGCGTACATGGAGCATGGGATCGCCCTGCTCCACGAGGCCAGCCGTGAGCAGGGGGAATCCGAGGTCGACGCTCCAGATGAAGGAGGCCGCATGGGGGACGAAGGAGCGAAAGCCCAGCCCTGCGCTGAGGAGGGTGTCGTCGGTGTTGGCCTCGCCACGGGCGGTGGCAGCGTCGACGAAGAGGACGGCGCCGACGCGGGCAACGAAGGAGCGGAGCGGTAGGCTTCGCCACTCGAGGTTGGCGCGGAGGAGCCCCTCAGCGCGGAGCGCGGAGGGGGCGAAGCCGCGCATGGCCTGGTCGCCGCCAAGGGTTTCGTAGCGCCGGGAGCGGTTGAGTCCGCGCTCGATCCAGCCTGCGCGGAGGTGGAGGCGGCCTGCGAGGGCGGCCGGCGTGACAGCGCGGAGCTCGGTCCATCCGATGGCATCCTCGAGGCCGTCGCCGAAGCCGAGCGCGCCGCCCGCAGCGAGCCGGAGAAGGTCGTCGCCGAGGGGAGCGCCGTTCCAGGAGAGGTCGGCGGAGAGGTCTTGGGTGGCGCGGGTGGCGCCAAGGAGCGGGTCGCTGAAGGAGGCGTCGAGGGTGACGGTAGGCCCGTCGCGGAGCTCTTCGGAGAGGCCGAAGAGGCGGTAGTCCTGGAGGCTCCGGTAGCGGGCCTCGAAGAGGGTCCAGCGGAGCCCGGGGCCGACGCGCCGCTCGTCGTCGGGAAGCAGCTGCCGCCGAAAGGCGGCACGGAGCGTGGCGTCGGAGGTGGAGGCAAGTTCCGAGGAGGCCTCCGACCAGCTCAGATAGGGGGTGTAGAGCTGGCGCCAGGCGGTGCCGCGGGCGAAGGTGGTGGAGAAGAGGGCGGAGCTGCTCTCGCTGCGCCAGATGGCCTGTACAGCCTCGGCCGCCTCTGTGTCGGGGTTGTCGAAGCGGGCGACCTGCGCGCCGTCGTAGATGGCGAAGAGGCGGTCTTGCGCGGCGGCGGAGAGCGACCAGCCGAGGCTGTCGGCGGCGGTCTCGACAGGAACGCCAAGCGTGGCGTTGGCGCGGTAGCCCGGTTCGAGGTCGAGGGCCGGGGTGAAGATGGCGGCGGCGGAGAGGCCGCCGGCGAGCATGGTTCCGGCGATCCGGCGCTTCTGGATGACCGGCCCGAGCTCCCAGAAGTCGCGATCTTTGTAGGCGACGAGGGCGAGCTGGAGGTGCTCGCCTGCGAGGTTGTTCTCGGTGGCGCCGAGCGTGGCGCGGGTGAGTTGGTCGCCGTCGAGTTCGGGCCGCACAATGAAGCGGAGGCTCCACATGTCGCGGCTGACAAGGAGGAGGTCGACACCGTCGTCGCAGCTGGTGCTGACGACGGGGGCTGCGACCGCGACGGCGAGGATGGCTGGGGTGGCCATGCGGCGGGCCAGGTCGAGGCGGAGGCTGTCTGTCCAGAGCGCGCTGGGCGGCACACGGGCGAGGTCGAGGAGGGTCTGCTCCGACGTTGTGGCGTGGAGCCGGTTGAGCCAGAGCGGGATCCTTTCGCTCTCGACGAAGGGGTCTTCGCGGAAGGTTGTCACGGCGCAGAGAGGAAGCCCCTCTGCCGCGTAGGCGGGCCGCAGTTGGCGTTGGCAGAGGGCGGCGATGAGCGCGTCACGCTCGATGGCGCCATAGGCCGACCAGGGGAGCCCGCGCTCGGGCCAGCCTTCTGCCTCCGCGCGCAGTGCGGCGCAGGGATCGGGCTGGGCAGGGTCAACGCCACTTCCCTCCGCGGCGCGGAGCGATGCGAAGGGCAGCAGGAGCAGCGCCAGCGCGATGAAGACGGCACGGCTCATGCGGTGTGGCGGCGGCGGCGGCGGAGCAGGAGGAGGAGGAGTGGTCCGAGGAGCGAGCTGGTGCCCGTAGCGACGGCGCAGCCGTAGCCGGGCTGCGTCGAGAGGTTCTCTGGCTGCTCGCAGGCTGAGGCCAGGAGCCCCTGATCGCGGGTCTCGGGCTGTGCCGGAGGTGCAGTGAGCGGCGGGCGGCCATAGGCGCAGGTTCGGGCGGGCACGACCGGCAGCGCGTTCTCTCCGCCGAGGTGGATCCAGTCGGCCTCGCAGGCGGCGGCCTGATCGTCGGGCAGACAGGAGGTGTCGGGGCCCTGCAGCAGGTCGACAGCGAAGACCCTGTGGAGGGTGAGCGGCTGCCCGGGCTGCGGGAGGTCGAGGCGGGCCACATCGTAGTAGTTGTTGCAGACGAAGAGGGTGTCGTTGATGGCGTCGAGGCAGGAGAGCTGCGCCTCTGCGATAGAGACCCAGGGTCGCACGGGGTCTGCGCCTTGGGGGAGGAGCCAGACCTGGGTGCCGGCGGCCGCGACCCAAGCGCCCTGGGCCGTGACGGGCCCGAGGAGCTCGTCGCTGGCGGTCGCGCCGAAGACGACCGCAGGGTCGCGCTGGACGAAGGTGAAGGCGCCGTCGCCGCCCTGATGGAAACGGAGCAGGTCGCGGCCGCCTTCGTAGGTAAGCGCGACCCAGAGGAGGCCGTCGGCTGCGGCGCGGACGGCGAGCCGCTGCGCGCCAAGGTCTGGGGGGAGCGGGATCTGCTGCCAGAGCGGCTGCGCATCTGCGCCCTGCTCCATGGCAGTGGCGAGCGCTGTGACGGGGGCAAACCAGAGCGAGGGGGTCGGGCGAGCTCCGGAGACGAAGAGGCAGCGGTCGCTGCCGCAGGCGCCTTCGCGGACGGTATCGGGGAGGGTGTCGGACCAGGGTCCTACGATGCGGCTGTCTGTGCAGTCGGTGGCGCGGCCGAGGCGGCTCTCCGCGGGGTCGGCGCCGCCGCGCTCGAGGAACCAGATGGCGTCGGCGCCGGCGGCGACATCAAAGGCCTGCCGCCCGCCGGTCGCAGGCACTTCGTTGAAGGAGCAGCCGCCATCGCTGGAGCGCGAGAGGCGCTGGTTGCCGATGACGCCCAGGAGGCCGGAGCTGGCGCGGGCTGAGAGGGTGGCGCC
>CAIQPA010000538.1 GCA_903873545.1 uncultured delta proteobacterium | reverse complement strand
TCTGAGGCCGTCGAGCCGCCCCATGACGAACTTGAGGTAGGCGCCCTGCGGGAAGGCTGCGAGCGTGGGGTGGTCGATGCCCGCGCCCCGCACTTCGACAACGCGGTAGCTCCGCTCGGAGCGTTCGGCGGAGGCGGCGAGGAGGTCGAGGAAGCCCTCTGCGCGGAGGTGGCTCGAGCAGCTCGCCGAGACGAACCAGCCGCCCGGAATCGTGGCCTTCATGGCGAGCTCGTTGAGGCGGACGTAGGCCTTGCCGCCATCCTTGGCGGTCTTGGCGCTGGCGGCAAAAGAGGGCGGGTCGACGATGACGAGATCGAAGCGGGGCGGCCGCTTTACCTCGTCGGTGAGCCAGTCAAAGACATCGGCCTTCACGAAGCCGAACTTGCGCTCGTCGAGGCCGTTGAGCGCGACGTTCTTCTTGGCCATCTCGAGCGCGGCGCCCGAGATGTCGACCGAGATGACCTCGTCTGCGCCGCCGAGCCCGGCCGCGATGGTGAAGCCGCCGGTGTAGCTGCAGAGGTTGAGGACCCGACGGCCGCGTGCGAGCTGGGTGACCTTGTCGCGGTTGTCGCGCTGGTCGAGGAAGAAGCCGGTCTTCTGGCCCGTGAGCGGGTTCATGAGGAAGCGGCGGTCGCGCTCGCGGAACTGCATCTCGTCGGGCACGTCGCCGAAGAGCACGCGGGGCTTGCCGTTGTCGCGCTGCGGCTCACGGACGATGAGCGCTGCGGGCTGGAGTTCGGAGACGGCAGCGGAGACGTAGGCGTCGACCCAGCGCTCGCCGAGCCGGCCGTCGATGCGGAGCGAGACGAGGTCGCCGTAGATGTCGCAGTGCAGGCCCGGCAGGCGGTCATTCTCACCGTGGACGACGCGGAAGGCCTCGACGCTCTTGGGCAGCAGCGCGCGGCGGAGCTCGAGCGCGGAGGCGAAGCGGCGGGCGACGAAGGCCTCGTCCACCTCCTCGTCGAAGTCCCAGGTCCAGGCGCGGAAGCGGAGTTGCGAGGAGGGCTCGATGGTGCCGCGTGCGATGAACATGCCGGAGGTTGTTACGAGGTCGACGACCTCGCCGTCTTTCACCCCTTCGAGCGGCTCGACCGCGTCTGCGAAGACCCAGGGGTTTCCGCGGCGGACAGAGGCTTCGATGGGTTTGCTGAGTCGGAGGCGACGGTGCATGGGCTCGCTGCGGGCATGAGGGGCGGGCGATGGGCGCCGGCATGGCGGTCCGAACCGGTCCGTCGCGGGGCCGCTAGCAGAGCCGGTGAGGATGGTCACATCTTCGAACACCGTTGCGCTTTTTGCCCGATGCATGGAATGCTAAGGGCCACTTGGATGTCTGAGAGAGGTCTCGCCCATGCGTCTGGCTCCCGTTTGGTTTTCGCGCCCGTTGGTCCTCCTTGGGCTGGTCTGTCTCACGGCCGCTGCAGCGCTCCTTGGGTGGGCTTCCCCCGCCGCTGCAACCCCGATGTATGCGGTGAGTTCGGCGCATGCCTGCAACACCTGTCACGTGGAGCCCACGGGCTGGCTCAACCCAGACAAGGCCGACCGCCGCTGCACGCTCGACTGCCAGGGCTGCCACGTGAACCCGTCGGGCGGTGGCATGCGCACGCCGCTGGGCTCCTTCTACGGCGAGGAGGTGCTGCCCATGTTCGGGCCCCGTCCCGGCGAGCGCGCCAACCCGGCCCGCTTCCTCCGCGAGGGTGAGCCATCGGAGGGCGGGTTCGACATGTTCGGCGCCTGGAACGGCGGCTGGTGGCCGGGCGAGGTGCAGCACCGCGAGATCGCCGATCGGTATGGCGACATCGACCCTGCGCCTCGGTACCAGCTCGGCACCGACATCCGGATCATGAACGTGACCACGCAGGAGACGAAGCCCTCGGGGCTCGAGCGTGGGACCGTAGCGGAGTCGGCGACCTTCCCGATGGAGTTCGAGGTCTACGGCGCCTACCACCCCGCCTCCAATCTGACCGCCTATCTCGACCTCGGCGTGCAGGGCCAGAAGCTCCTCCCCGATGGTGAGACCTATGCGAGTGCGGCGGAGAAGCGGGCCTGGGTGCGCGAGACCTTCGTCATGCTCCACGACCTGCCGGGCAGCCAGTATGTGAGAGCCGGTCGCTTCTTCCAGCCCTACGGTTGGCGTATCCCCGACCACACCGCCTACACCCGCCGCGACACCGGCTTCGACCAGAACCGGCAGGCTTTCGGCGTGGAGTGGGGTCACGCCTACTACGAGAGCTGGAGCAATGTGATGCTCTGGCATGAGGGGGTGGAGAGCTGGCCGGGCGAGCTCAAAACCAACTTCGATGCGAACGGCGTGACGGCGCAGGGCGGCTGGCGGGGCATGAACTTCACCGCCGGTGGGACGATGCACTACGGCAAGCGGAAGGCCGACGACACGACCGAGTTTGCCGCGGGGCCGATGTGGGCGCTCAGCCTCTTCCCGCTCATCTACATGGGCGAACTCGACTACCGCAGCGACACGCGCAACCAGAGCGAGAGCGGCGCGACCGTGAAGCAGCTGGCGGCCTTCCACGAGCTGCAGTGGCAGGGCTTCACCGGTCTCTCGCCCAAGGTCCGCTACGAGTGGGTAGACCCCGATCTGGCGCTCACGGAGAACGCAAAGAGCCGGGTGATGGCGGGTGTCGAGTTCAACCCCTACGCTGGCCTGCAGTTCGACATCCTCTACCGTTACGAGACCTCGGAGAACCCGAAGGTGTCGGACAAGGGGCAGTGGCTGAGCCAGGTCCACATGTTCTACTGAGCGCGTTGCTCAGGGCGGCGCGCCACCCGCAATCCAGCGGCGGAGCAGGTCGATCTGGAGCTCGGTGAGCGGACTGCGGGCGAGTGGCATCGGCTCGCCGAGGCCGCCCGCTTCGAGGTGGCTGCCTTCGACCTTGCGCCAGAGGTAGGAGGCATCGAGGTCGCCGGGCGTCACAAGCGGCGTGGGGGCGGCCTGGAGTGAGCTTGCGAGGAGCCTGTCGCGGAGCGCGGCGTTGGGTTCGAGCCAGAGGCTGCCCAGTGTCTGCGAGATGTGGCAGTCGCCGCAGGCAGGAACGAGCACCGTCGAAGCGACCTCGGCCAACGTCGGGGTAGGCAGTTCTGGCTGGCCGCTGCCGGAGCCTGCGTCGGTGTCGTCAGAGCCGTCTGGCGGCGTGACGGTGCCGCCGGTGTCGAAGTCCACGCCGAGGTCGGCGAGCCCTACATCGAAGAGGGAGCCTGTGTCGGAGCCGCTGCCCGTCGGGATGGCGGGGAGACAGCCGGCGAGGGCAAGGCAGACTGGGGCGACCAGGCGGCCCGCGTGGAGGAGGCGCGCCATGGAATCGCCTAGTTGCAGGAGCCTTCGGGCATGCCCTGGGCCTTCCATGCCTCGATGATGGCAAGCTGACGAGCGGTCACCATCGGTTCGATTCCACCCTGCGGCGGCATGGTGCCATCGCCGATGCGGCGAAGGGATGAGTCGAGGTCGGTAGAGACGCTCCCAAGCCCCGCGTTTCGCTCGGCATACACATCGAGGTCGGGGTACTGTCCGCCCTGCGGTCCATCGCCGTGGCAGCGTGCGCAGGAGGTATCGAAGATGGGCTTGATGTCGGTGCAGTAGTCACAAGGAGGCGCGCCCGAGCCGGTTCCGCAGGCAGCTTCGACGACAACGGGCGGGTCGCCGAAGTCGGGGCAGCCCGCGAGCAGCGAGGCCGCGCAGAGCAGGAAGAGGCAGAGGGCGGAGGTGAACGAGGGGGTCGAAGTCTGAGCGTTCATGGGCATCCTCGAGGGGCGACTCGCCAAGGCGACTACCACAGTCGTCGGTTGAGGCCAAACCTCCTGTCGCGGCTTGCAACCGCGGCGCATCTGGTGCAGGAAGGCGCGCATGAGCACCGACGTTAGCCTCCCTCCTTCGCCCGCAGAGGCGCCCTCCGACCGGCTCCCCTGGAGACGCGGCCTCCTCGGCATGTTGCTCGGCGCGGGGCTGGTCTGGGGGCTGCTCGAGGTGTCGCAGCTCTACCCCTATTCGCTCAGCCATGGCCGTGTCGCGCTGCCTGCGATCCCGGCGGCGCCGAGCCAGCCGGTGGAGCTCTCGCTCTCCTTCATCGAGACAGCGGAGTCGCGGACCGTCGGCACCCACCTCGCGCAGGGGCTCGGATGGGGAAGGCGGCGCGTGGCCTTCCGCGCGGCGCTCATCCGCCACCCGAAGGGGACGATTCTCTTCGGCACAGGGCTGTCGCCGGAGCACAATGAGCGCCACGTGGGCTGGAAGGTGGGGACGCCCTTTGCGGCCTCCGAGCCCCTCACCTCGCTGGCGCAGCTCTACCCGTCGCTGGGCGTCGACCGGGTCATCCTTCCATCCATGCGCTGGTACAACACCGGCGGGCTGCTCTCGCTGCCCGACAGCGTCCGCGCCTTTGCCGGCTCGGGGGAGATTTCGAGTTCGACCGGGTCGTCCTGGCCCTACCGCTATGCCTACGATTTGCCGTCGGCGCAGGAGCTTCGGCCCCGCCTCTCGGCGATGTCTTTTGGCGGCGGCTCCTACCTCGGCGGTCGCAAATCGGACGACCTCTTTGACGATGGCTCGGTGGTCGCGGTGACCTACCGCGCCTCGGGCCCCGAGGAGGTCGCGTTGCTCGTCTCGCTGCCAAGCGGGCGCCGGCTCTTGTTGGTTGGCGACTCGGTCTTTGCCGATGAGCAGGTGAAGCTGGCGACACCGAGCTTCCAGCCGCTCACCTGGTGGCACGACCGGAACCGGATGCAGCTCGCCTCGTTGGTCACCAAGCTTAGCGCGTTGGAGCAGAGTGGGGCAGTAGATGTGCTGCCGATGCTCGACGGGACGGTACCTGTTCCGCTCTTCCCTGCCGCCTGGAAGTGAGGCCGCCGCTCCGCCGAGCGTTGGTAACGGCCTCGAGCCGAGGGCTCGGCTTTGCATCGGCGCAGGCCTTGGCCGCGCAGGGGATGGAGCTGCTGTTGTGTGCGCGAGACGGTGTGGCGCTGGCTGAGTCGGTCGCGCAGCTTCGTGCTGCATCGCCTGGCCTCCGCATGGACGGAGTCGTGTGCGACCTCACCGAGGCCTCGTGCATCGGGCAGCTCGCGGAGGCCGCGCTGGCGCTCTGGTCGGCGCCGCCGCAGGTGCTTGTCTGCAACGCCGGAGGCCCTGCGCCGGGTGGCTTCGAGGCGGTCGACGATGCGGCCTGGCGGACAGGCTTCGAACTGACCTTTCTCTCGACAGCGCGGCTCCTCCGCCACTTCGGCGCTGCAATGTGCGAGGCTGGGGAAGGGCGCGTTGTAACCATCACATCGTCCACGGTCGCGCGCCCGATGTCCGGGCTGACGGTGAGCAACGCGCTGCGGCCCGCGGTGGTGGCGCTGGTGCGCGAGCTGGCTCCGCAGTGGGCGCCTCGGGGCGTGACCGTTAACAACGTGGCGCCTGGATTCACGTCCACAGTTCGGGTGGAGCAGCTGCTGACAGAGGCCGCCGCGCGCACGGGTTTGACGCTGGACGAGGTACGCGCTGCGAGGCTCTCGGCAATCCCCGCGGGGCGGATGGGAGAGCCGTCAGAGGTCGCCGCGGCGGTGGCCTACTTCTGCTCGCCTGCAGCGGGCTACGTGACGGGACAGACGTTGGTCGTCGACGGTGGTGCCTCGCTTGCGTGACCGGGCGCGTCCGTTCTCGATGGCCGCACTCATAGCGGCATCAACGCTTCTCGCTGCCGGCTGCAGCGACACCGACCTGCCACCGGCGGAGCTCTGGAGCTGCGGCTGCCGGTACGATCTGCTGCAGGCGGTTCCGCCGGCCCTGGGCGTGGAGACCAACGACTGGGTCTGTGGTCCGGCCGGCTACCTCGGCGACCCGGCAAGCTCCGATGCCGCTGCGATCGCAGAGCGGGGCTGCGCGGCCTGGCCGGGAGCATCGAACTGTATCTGTCGCTGCGAACCGCTCGGCGAGGTCTGTGACGAGGGCGTGATGTAGGCGGCCGGCAACGGCTTGGAGTGAAACGGGAGATCCGTTAGAGACGGGTGCAGGTCGCACTTTCCGCGGCTTCGACTCTCGCGTGCGGTGCTTCATGTCTCGATTTGCTTCCTCCCTGTTGATTGCCGCCGGCCTGTTCTTCGCGGTCGGCTGCTCCGAAGATAGCACCCGTCGCGGCGGTGGCGGTGGTGGCGGCGGTGGCGGTGGCGGCGGCGGTTCGACCGATACCGGGAGCGTAGCCGACACGGGCACGATCAACGATACGGGCACGATCGACGACACGGGCACGATCGACGACACGGGCATCGCCGACACCGACATCCCCGATTCGATCGGCCTCGCCGATCTCGGGTTTGGCTGCTTCCAGGACAGCCTCTGCCGGAGCGGGCTCTGCCTCGACAGCAGCCTCTTCCCCACCCCATTTTGCTCCCAGCCCTGCGCAACTGCTGGTGACTGCGGCTTTGGGTTTGGCTGCACGACGGTGCCCGATGCGCCGACGCCCGGCACCTACTGCGTGCCCAGCCAGGATTGCTTCGACAACGACGGCGACGGTTATGGCGTGGGCAACCTCTGCGACGGTTCGGATTGCAACGACAGCGACCTACGTGCCTTCGCCGGCTCGACCACGCCCGAGTGCGGTGGCACGGTCGACTTTGACTGCGACGGCGCCGTCGGCTGCGCCGATAGCGGTTGCGCCGGCAGTCCGGCCTGCGCTGCGCCGAGCGAGAACTGCACCAACGGGATCGACGACGACAGCGACGGCCAGACCGACTGCCGCGACAGCGACTGCTCGGGCCTCTCGGTCTGCCTCGAGAACTGCACCGATGGTCGCGACAACGATGGCGATGGTCGCACCGATTGCGCCGACAGCGACTGCTCCGCACTGGCGGCCTGCGTCGAGAACTGCACCGACGGCCGCGACAACAACGGCAACGGTCTTGTCGATTGTGCCGACTCCGCCTGCACTGCCGCGCCTGCCTGCGCGCCCGTGGGTGGCGAAGACTGCAGCAACGGTTTCGACGACAACGCCAACGACCTCTTCGACTGTGGCGATCCCGACTGCTTCGGCACGGTCGCCTGTGCCAACAGCTGCTCGCAGTTCGGTCGTGCCACCGGCCCCGGCGTGACCTGCACCTCAGACGCGACCTGCGGTACCGGCGGCTTCTGCGGCTGGCGCGGCGCGGCCGGCACGCGTGCCTGCATGCAGTCCTGCGTGACCGAGAACTGCACCACAGGCTGCGGCACGGGCGAGGTCTGCTCCGGCCTGCTCGACGCGGACTCGCTGCCTGTCACCACGCCCGATGGTAACCTCGCGGGAGGCTGCTTCAACACCGCCGCAAACCGGCCGAACTACACCACCTGTGGGGCCCCGACGACGCCCTGCGTCGGCACCTCGGACTGCTTTCAGTATGACTCCACGGCAGTCTACGGCATGTGCACGCCGAACTGCGCGAGCACCGGCGTCTGCAACACGGTGGCAGGGTTCGCCGCCTTCTGCGACCTCGACCCCGCCGGTACGGGCACCCCCGACTTCTGCTCCATCCACTGCGGTGCGGGCGACACCTGCCCGAGCAACATGCTCTGCGTGACACTGACCGACGGCATCGGCCGCTGCGTCGTCGACCGCTAGCCCCTCGCTACGGAGCGCTGCAGCAACGCTTCGAGGGTCGCGGGGTCGGCGTCGTCGAGCCGCTTGAGGTAGAGGCAGCCCTTGCCGGTGGTGTGCTTGCCGAGCTTCGCCATGAGGCCGGCGTCGTCGAGCGCATCGGCGCCGAGGTAGAGCGTGAGCGCCGCTTTACGAGGCGAGAAGCCTACCTTGAACCAGTCGAGCGCGCGTCCGCTCTCGTAGACCAGATGGGTCTCGCCGAAGCCGACGATCGT
>CAIQPA010000537.1 GCA_903873545.1 uncultured delta proteobacterium | reverse complement strand
GGAACTTGGGGTCTGTCGCAGCGGCAAGCTGGGCGATGGCGTTGGCGCTCAGGTCGGCCGGCTTGACGGCGCGGCTGGCGAGGTCGACCTCCCAGGTGGCCAGTTTGCTCTCGCCGGCCTCCTTCCATGCGTAGGCGACGGCGTAGGCGGGCTTCTCGCGGGGCTTGGAGCGGAGCAGCGTCACCGACCAGCCGAGCGGCTCGACCGCCCTGCCCTCTTTGATGGCGGTCCGCAGCGCGACGAGCAGCGCGGAGGAGAGGGAGAGCTCCGTGGGGCCGGCGGCGCCGAGCAGCGTGGAGAGCACCTCAGCATCGGTGGGCAGCGGCGCATCGGCCCAGGGACCGAGCGAAGGAGCAGCGAAGATTTCGGCATAGGCGTTGGCGGCGACGACGGCGGAGCCACCGGCGGGGATGGCCGCCTTGTCGAGCTGAACGCCCCATCGCGGGCCTACAGCGAGACCGGCAATCTGGGCCTGCCAGGCAACCTCGTAGACGCCCTCTTTGATCCGGGTGGCGCTCCAGGCGGGCTTTGACGCAGCAAACCCGGGGAAGATCTTCGCCACGTCGATCAGTGTAACATCGAGGGTGCCGCGGGGCGATGCGGACTGCTGGACGAGCGTGATGGCGTCGGCTTGCCGGTCTGCGAAGGGGTCGGCCGGAGGCGGTGGCGCGGGCGCCGCGACGACGGGTGCGGGCACGACCTTGGGTGCCGGGGGGTTCTGCAGCAGCCAGAAGAGGAGCCCACCAAGACCGGCCGCAACGACAACCGCAATGACCAGCAGAAACCTGAGGTGCTCTCTCTTCATCGTCTATCGACTCCCACCTTTCGGGCTGGCTTGCCGCGCGAGCCGAGCTGAAGCACAAATGCGACGAGCGCAGCAGCCGCACCCATGATGAGGCCTCCCGTCAGGGCGAGCCGCCTTGCGAGCTCGGTGCGCCGCACCGCAAGCTCCGCCTCGGCCACCTGAAGGCGCGCCTGCCCCTCGAGCACAGCCTGGTCGCGGCGTGCGCGCCGGTCTTCGATGCGCCGCTCGGCGATGCGTTGCAGCCGTTCGAGCTCGGTCGGCAGGACGGTCGTGTCTTCGCGGTAGCGGGCCAAGGTGGCCCGTTGCTCGAGCTGATAGCGCTCGAAGGCGGCGTTGGCCTGCGAGACGGTCTGCGTCTGGTTCTGTTGCAGCCGCTCGGTTTCGACCTTCACCGAGGCCGGCACGGCGCGGTAGGTGAAGTGGTGCCAGGTAACGGCGGCAGCAACGAAGCCAACGAGGATGGCGACGAAGATGGTGGTCCGCACCTCGCGCCGGCTCTGTCGTGCAGATTCCTGCCAGATGATCTGCGAGGCGCGGATCTGGTCGACGATGCTGGAGGGGGCGGGCTCGCGCCGCGCAGCGCCGGTGGACGGCGACTCTGAGCGTGCCGACAAGGGGGGCCGCGAGGCGACAGGCGGCGCGGGCTTTCGGTGAGGGGCAGCGGCAGCCGCATCGACCTCTGCGACAGAGACAACCGGCGGTGCGCCGCTGCTCGCCAACACACGGGCACCGTGCGAGAGGAGCGGGATGGGCG
>CAIQPA010000536.1 GCA_903873545.1 uncultured delta proteobacterium | reverse complement strand
CTGACCGTGCAGACCGTCTTCATCGCTCAGGTCAACGCCGCCAAGCGCTCTCTCGATCTGGCCGTAGAGGGCTTTGACGACGAGCTCTCCGCGCAGGCCATCATCGACGCATCGCTGCGTGGTGTCGCCGTTCGCGTCGTGGGCGACGAAGACCGACGCGGAGATGCTGGATTTACCAAGCTGCGGGACGCAGGGATTCCAATGGCCTTCGGTGATGGCCAGCTGCCCTGGACTCCCTCGCCGAGCATCTCCATGGTGCGCGGGAGCGACGACAATCGCATGTCGCACAACTTCATGGTGGTGGACGGTGCCACCGTGTTTGTGGCCTCAAACGGCCCGGTCGTTGCCGGCGGCGTCCGCGCGCAGCTCTACAACGTGATGACCTCCGAAGACCTCTCGAAGGACTTCACGGGCGTCTTCCAGCAGATGTTCGGCGGCGTCTTTGCCACCACGGTCACCTCCTACGGTGAGCCGATGCCCTCCAATACCAACAACCGGACCCGCATGCAGATGCAGGACGGCTCGGTGCTCTCCACCTGGTTCGGGCCGCAGGAGCCGATCATCAAGGAGGCCATCGACCGCATCTACGCGGCGCGCTCCTCCGTCTACATGGCCACGACCGGCCTCTACAACAAAGAGCTCGTAGATGCCCTCCGCTACAAGGCTGCAGCGGGCTTCAGCGTGAAGGTGGTCGTCGACGCAGCTGGGGCGGATGCCGTTGGTAGCCGCCTGAGCCGCCTCGAAGGCGGGATTGCAGACCCCAACACGCCCAGCCCCAACGCCAAGGTGGTCCGGCGCCCCAATGTGGGCTTCAACGCGCTGATTGTCGATGCGGAGCCCTCGGCTCTCGACGGAACCCAGGGGCCGGCGACCATGTTCGTGCCGAGCCAGCCGTTCATCGAGACTATCCCCTATGTTACGGGTGCCGGCGGCCTTGAGCCACGCCCCTGCGACACCTTCTTCGATAGTAACGCCTGGGCCATCGCGGAACAGAGCACCTCCAATCACCCCCTCCTCCGCCAGGTCGCGCAATGGATCATCGACGAATCCTCGCGCTGATTGCGCCCCTCTTCGCGCTGCTCGCAGCCTGTGCCATCACGCCCGATGAGGCCGATGTTGCCCAGGCCGCGAATCCGCGGATCGATGTCTACTTCAACAGCCCCGCGACCCGCACCGAGACGGGCTCCGACGCCAACACCGACGACATCTTGGTGCAGACCCTCGACCGGGCCCGCGTCTCGATCGACATGGCCGTCTACGGCTTCAGCCGCCGTCCCATTATCGAAGCGGCCATCCGCGCCCACAACCGGGGCGTCCTCGTCCGGGTCGTCGGTGATGCCAAGAGCAATACCGGTTACACCGGCGGTTACCTCGATATGGACCGGCTCAATATCCCGATGCAGGCCGGCAACCAGAACCACATCATGCACAACAAGTTCTTCATTGTTGATGAACAGCGTGTCTTCGTGGGTACCGGCAACATCACCAGCAACAGCTTCGACCGCGACAACAACGCATGGGTCATCATCGACTCGCCGGCCGTTGCGCGGGACTTCACGGCTGAGTTCAATCAGATGTTCGCTGGCCGCTTCGGCGCCGCCAAGGTGCGGCTCGAGAATGGTGAGAGCTACCCCGTAGGCGACACCCGCGTCGAGGTCCGCTTCGCGCCCCAGGAGGATGCACTCGGTGGTCTGCTGCAGACCATCAACGATGCCCAGGGCTCTGTGCGGTTCTTCATCTTCGCCTTCACCAAGGACTCGGTTGGCTCTGCGCTCATCGCCAAGCACCGAGAGTTCTCGGCCTATAACCAGTTCTGTGATCCTGCGCTGAACCCCGTGCTTGTCGACGCGGGAGGGCAGGGCGCCGCCGCAGAGGCACACCGCGCCCTTCACGCCTGCGGAACGGCACCCTTTGCGCGGAAGCTGGTGCAGGGTGTTGTCGACCGTTCGCAGCTTCACTCCAACGGCCCCTACCATGAGTTCTACCGGCTGCTGACAGCGGGCGTCGATGTTGTCCTCGACGGCAACGAGAACGCCGGACAGCCGGGCGACTACCAGGCCGGTGGCGCCCGCCAGCACGACAAGACGGTTGTGGTCGACGGTGGACTTCCGACTGCCAAGGTCTGCACCGGCTCCTTCAACTGGTCGTCGAGCGCGACAGGTTCAAACGACGAGACGCTGCTCGTGCTTCACGGAGAGCGGCTCACGGCGCAGTATGTCGAGCAGTTCGAGCAACTCTACGCGGAGGGCGACCTCGCCGGCAACCGGTACGCCGGCGACGGCACCTCGCTTGCCGCTGGCGACATCGTCTTCAACGAGATCCAGTGGGATGGCTACAACGGCACCATCGACCCCACCGATGCCGGCGGCGACGATGTCTACAATGATGAGTTCATCGAGCTGCTCAACACGACCGATGAGGCGATCGACATCTCCCTCTGGACCATCGCGACGGACGAGGATTTTGTCCTCGGCTTCTACCCCGGCACCATCATCGGCCCCCGCGAGCGCTTCCTCGTCGTGGACCACAACCTGGCCCCCTTCCAGGATGGTGTCCCGCAGACCGAGGTCTCTGCCTATCGCAACGCCGACTTCATCATGAACGTGGCCAACGACCCGCGCTTCTTGCGCCTCTCGCTGCACAACTTCGACTTCCGGCTCCGGCTGCTCGACCCTCGCGGCACCGAGTTTGACCGCGCGGGCGACGGCGGCCCCGCCTTCTTCGGCGGTCGCGAAGCATCGGGGACCCCGGCGCGCAACGTCTCGATGGAGCGGATTCACAACGACTGTTCGTCGACCACCGGACCCTGCGCCCAGTTCACCCCCGGAGATGCGCCCGCAGCCTGGCGCGCCTGCAGCGCCGCCAAGGGCGGAGCCAACGTGAACGAGGCATTCCAGTCCTACATCATCGCCACCCCCGGAGAGCCCAACAGCGGCGGGGAGTTCATCGCTCCCGAAACGGCGGACTTTCGTGCCTTCGGAAATGGAGCCCCCTGACCATGCGCAACCTGCTCCTCCTGCTGCTCGCCACCGCTCCACTGTCGGCCTGTGCCGCGCCGCAGAAGGCGAGCCCGCCCCCCGCATCGGCTCCGGCGCAGGTAGAGGGCACGCTGTCGCTCCTATGGACCCAGACCTCGGTCGAGTTCGCGGCCGTGACGCGCGCTGCATTCGGTCAGGCGGCCTCTGCGCTTCCCGCCCTCGTTGCAGACCCCACCGCCTTCGCTGCGGTGGAGCAGACGGCCGCTGCGGCGCTCCCGCCTGCCGTGGTCCTCGACCTCGACGAGACGGTGCTCGACAACAGTGCCTACCAGGTCTGGCTCGTCAAGACGGGGCAGAGCTACTCTTCCGACACCTGGGCAGCCTGGTGCGACGCGGGCGAGGCCACGCTGATTCCCGGCGCGCGTGAGTTCCTGCTCGGTGCAGTCGCTCAGGGTGTGACGCCGCTCTACATCTCGAACCGCGACGCCTCCTGCGAGGCCGCAACCCGGCGCAACCTGGAGGCGCTGGGCGTGCCGATTGTGGAGGCCGACGGCGTCGACGCAGTGCTGCTCAAGAAGGAGCAGCCTACCTGGGGCTCCGACAAGGGCACCCGCCGTCTCGAGATCGCCAAGCGCTACCGGATCGTGATGCTTGTGGGCGACAACTTCGGCGATTTTCTTGACGGTATCGCTCTCTCTATCGCCGATCGCGCCGCGCTCGCACAGCCCTATGTGGGCTGGTGGGGGAGCCGCTGGATTCCGCTCCCCAACCCGCAGTATGGCTCATGGGATGGGGCCGCCTTCGGGCACAAGTCCTCCCTGCCGTCGGCGGAGCAGACCTCCGCGCGCGTGGCTGCGCTCCGTGGCTGGGCTGGTCCGACGCCGAAGTAGCCTGCTGCGGCGCTCTTAGCGCTTCTGTAGCGCCTGCTTGCGGGCGAGCAGTTCGCGGTTGCCGGGCAGGGCTTTGAGGCCGGCCTCCACGATGGCGAGCGCGTCGCGAACCCGGTCTGCCGCGGCAAGTGCGTCGACGAGCGCAAGCCTGTAGCGGGGCAGACTGCCGCCGCTCGCATCGAACGCCGCCTGCGCGTGGGTGACGACCAGCGCTGGCGCAAGGATACCCGCGTGGGCCAACGCCTGCTCCACCACGGCTGCGTGTGCCTCCGGGTCGCTCCCGCGCTCGTTGGCACGGCGTGAGAGCATCGGGAGCGAGAGGTCGAAGCGGCCGCCCTCTTGGTAGGCCTGCAACAACAGATCGGTCCAGGCACTGGGCGCCCAGGCCCGCTCGGTGTCTGCCTCCAGCAGGTCGGCAACCTCACCCCAGGCGGCCCGAGCCGCGAGGAGCTCCGCCAGTTTGGTCCGCGCCTCCACCGCCTGTGGCGCCGTTGCCAGCGCCTGCCGAAGCGAGCGCTCTGCAGAGAGCTTGTCGTCATGGCCGAGCTGCAGCAGCGCCATGAGGTAGAGGGCGTCTGGCTGCGAGGGTTCGGTGGCCAACACCTTATCGGCGAGCCGCTGCGCGGCCTCGTCGTGACCGGCGAGGAGCTCTGCGCGCCCCATCAGTACCTGTGCCGGCAGGAGCTCTCCGGAGCGCGCCGAAATGTCAGAGAGCGTCTGCAACGCGAGGTTGGCGTCTCCGACATCCAGCTGCGCCTTCGCCAGCGCCAGGGCGATCTCGGCGTCGGCCGGTGCATACTGCTGGGCCCGGGTGAGCACCGTCACGGCGCGCCGGGCCTGATGTACCGCCGTCATCATCCGTCCAATGCGCAGGAGGTAGAGCGGCTTGCGCTCATACTCCGCCGCCCGCGCCAGCGCATTCACCACATCGGTCGAACTGCCGGTCGCCATGAAGAGTTGGGCCAGCGCAAGACGGGCCTCGGTGTTCGAACCATTGGTGAGGATGGCCTCTTGAAAGCTCGCGGCTGCGTCGCCTTGGCCCTGCGTCACGCTGCAGCGACCGATGAAGGTGAGCGCGGCGGAGAGCTGGACGGGCGTGGCTGAACTCTTGCCCTGCGCGACGACCTTATTGCTCAAGGCCGACGCTTCGTCGCAGCGGTTCAGGCGAATCCGCGCCTCAGCCGCGCCGAGCTGTGCGTCGATGGAGCTGGCCCGCGTTGTGAGCGCGGTATCGAAGGTGGCGGAAGCCTCTTCGTCGCGCCCCTGTGAGAGCTGCAGGTTGCCGAGCGAGATCCGCGCCGACAGGTAGTTGGGGTTGGCCGCCAGCGCCCGCTTGAAGCGACGCTCCGCCTCGGCCTGGTTGCCGGCCTGCTGCGCCGTCAGCCCCTCCTGAAACTCGGCCTCGTCGGCCCCGTTCATGAAGGCTGCGCCGGCCCCCGACTCAGTTGCCGGCCCCGCGCACCCCACGGCAGTGGCGGTGAGGGAGGCTGCGAGAAGGGCACCCAAGGTGCTGTGATGGAGACGCATGGAGGGGAACCTCGGAGGAGCAGTCGCTCGTGTCTTAGAAGGCCCAGTTGAACTTAGACTGGACGGTCCAAGCGTTGCCGGCGGTCACGTCTGAACCGTAGGTTGAGGCGAAGCCTTCGCGACCCTCGTAGATTGCCACAACGGAGTCCAGCCGCTCGCGGCCGGTCTTGCCGTTGAAGGCTGCGCCGGGCACGTAGTAGCCGAACGAGAGGTCGGCACTGTAGCGGGGCTCGCGGTAGTAGAGGGCGGCATCGGCCTCGACACCGTAGAAGCCCTCGCCCGACGGCGTGAGTTCGGCGTCAACGGCGGTGGCTGCGATGAGGTCGAAGCGGGCGCCGAGGATGTCGTTCTGCTTCGCCAGGAAGTCGAAGGAGAAGTAGGGGTTGATGTAGTAGGCGTTGGTGACCGCGCCGATGACTTCACGGAACATGATCATGTCGATGAAGTAGTTACGGTCGAAGCGGAAGTTGGTCAGGTTGGGCTCACGGTCGCTGATCTGCCACTCGTCCTTGACGGCGAAGGCTGAGATCTGGCTGCAACCGGCGGGGCTCGCAGGGTCGCACTTCTCGATGGTCCGCGGTGAGGCGTAACCTGCGTTGAAGCCCGTTGCCATCGCACCCTTGCTGTAGTCCAGCTCCATGGCGACGCCGAGCTGGTCGATGTCGCGGGGCTTTGCAGGCGTGTTGCTCTCGGGGCCGGCATTCTCGATGCTACCCTTGATGGCGGCGGCCTCGAGTTCGAACCGGATGCGCTCCATGGCGCGCGGCTCCGAGGTGTAGCGGAACCAGAAGTCCAAGATGTTGGCCTGTGCGCCGCGCGCAATCCAGGTGTCGTCGAGCAGGGCGTTGTCCACGCCGCTCACACCCTCGATGGCCCCCGCTTCGGAGCTCAGCCCTTGCTCGCGGTAGACATAGTAGAGGCCGTAGTCGAAGGCCGGCGCGCGGAGCTCCTTGAGGAGCCGGTTGCGCTCAGCGACGTCGGCCGGCTGAAGTGGGCGGCTGAAGAGCGAGACGACATAGCTCGTCACATCGTCGTCCTGCGAGAGGTCGGCGGCCTGACCAAAGTAGTCGATCGACTTTTGTGTCGAGGGGCCGGCCGAGTTGTAGTCCCAGCCGAGCGCGAGGTAGAAGCCGGGGACGCGGGTCACGAACATGGCCCGGTCAACGTAGTCGCCGGAGTCGCAGTCGAGGCAGGAGTGGCCCGCGAGCGCGCCGCCCCGGTAGGAGAGCCGCTGCTCGGTGATGGAGGAGTAGTTCCCGCCGCCGTTGGCCAGGATGCCGAGGCCCCACTGCGAGGCCATCCGGCCTAGACGGAGCGAGCCGATGAAGGTCTTCACCTCGCCATAGGCCTGCGTCACTGCGATGGAGGTCTTGCCCGAGTTGGACTCATTGGGCGGCTCCTGCGTGCCAGAGAAGCCGACGAGCGGCAGGTCGGTTCGGACCAGATCGAGGTTGTTCGAGTCGTAGCCGTCGGGGGTCGAGCCCATGACCACATTGTCGAGGATGTTCATCTCGAGGTGGATTCTGGCATCCTCCGTCAGGTGAAAGATGGGGCGGAGACGGAGGCGCACATTGGCGCCGCCGAGCAGCTCGGCATCCTTGTCGGCATACTTGGTGAGGTCCACCTTGTTACCGTTCTCGTCATTGACCTCGACGGGGTCGTTCTGCACGTTGGAGTTGCCGAGCAGCGCTTCGACGGGCGGCAGGATGGGACTGGTCCCTTCCGTGTTGAGGTCGAGGTTGGAGAAGGCGTCAGCCCGAAAGCGGAAGTAGCCGTGCCACTCCACGTAGGGGAAGCTGGTGGAGGGTGCAGCAAGCTGGTCCTCGGTGATGAGATTGAAAGCCGGCGCGGGAGCCCCTGTGGCCGCACCTGCAGGGTTCTGGGCGGCATAGCTCTCGAAGGCCTTGGTCCGCATCACCGGCTTGAGCGTCTCAATCGAAGGCGTTGTTGGCGGAGCCGTCGGAATCTCGGGCGTGACCAATTCTTCGGCTACGGCGCCCTCATCGGCATGTGCGATGCTGGCAGTTGGGAGGATGGCGAGAAGGGAGAACCAGGCAACGCTACGCATATTTGCTCCAGATTGGCGGTCGCCGGTCAGGGCGGCACAAGCAGTGGACAGCAGGTAACACTTCAAAAAGAGGGATGTCAACGCGGGCGCACCTGCTCAATGCGGGTCGGCCTTTCGCTGGCACATCTCGAGCAGCACACCCATGGTGTCCTTGGGATGCATGAAGGTGATGAGCTTGCCATGTGCGCCGTCGAGCGGCGCCTCGCTGAGGAGGCGAATCCGGTTCTCGATGGCCTTGCTCCGCTCCTGCAGAATGTCGTCGGTCGCCAGCGCCATGTGGTGGAGCCCTTCGCCCCGCTTCTCGATGAAGATGGCAATCGGCGAGTCAGGGCGCGTGGGTTCGAGCAGCTCCAGCAGCGTCTCTCCGCAGACGAAGAAGGCCACGCGGACGCCTTGGCTTGCGACCTCGTCAATCGCCTCGAGGTGCAGACCGAGCTGGTCGCGGTAGAAGGGGATGGCCGCCTCCAGCGACCGGACCGCGATGCCGATGTGGTCCACCTTGGTATACATGCTTCACCTATCGGGTCTGTCCGAGGAACCCCGCCCGCGCGGGTCATCTTCCTGCTACACCAGCGGCATGCAAGGTGCTAGGAATCGACCTCTGCATCTCATCGGAGGCTTCGAACCATCATGGCTACGCGCAATTCCAACCAGCCGCCTGCAGAGAACGACCCTCTGCTCTCCGATGCCTTCTTTCAGCGGCCTTCTGCGATCTCCGCGCAACTCGCCGACCCAGGCGAGCGTCCGGCTGCGCCCTCCGTCGCCGCAGCGCTCGGCGTTCCGCCGGCACCGCCATTGTCCGCCAACTCAGCCGCGATCCCGGCGCCGCTGCCCGGCATGTCGAGCCCCGGCCTCTCTGCCTTCGCGGCGCCTCGTCCGCCGCAGCCCGCCAACGTAACTGTCCAAGGATTCGCCTTTCCTGAGCCGCCGTCGTCGTCGAGCGCCTCGGCGGCCTCGGCACCTGTTGCACCGCCGCCGGTCACCGCCACGTCTCTCTACACCGGTGCCTCGCTTGCGGTAACGCCGCCGCCAGCCACCGCGACAGCGCTCTACACGGGAGCATCGCTTGGCATTGTCCCGCCGCCCGCGACCGCGACAGCCCCCCACACAGGCGCATCGCTTGGCATTGTCCCGCCGCCGGTCGCAGCGTCTGGGCTGCAGGCGGAGGGCAAGCCTGAAGCGACCGCCGCCGACT
>CAIQPA010000535.1 GCA_903873545.1 uncultured delta proteobacterium | reverse complement strand
GGGCGGCGGCGTGCAGATCACCGGCTCGCACAACCCGCCGGAGTTCAACGGCTTCAAGATGCTCCTGGGCCGCGACGCGATGCATGGCGACGGCGTGCAGGGGCTCTACCGGCGCATGGTGGCGCAGGAGTTCGTGACAGGTGCCGGCTCGCTGGAGCGGCTCGAGATTGAGGAGAGCTACCTGAACCATGTGGCCTCGGGCATCACGATGGGGCCGCGCCCGCTCAAGGTGCTCATCGATGGCGGAAACGGCATCGGCGGCCCGCTGGCGTTGCAGCTTGCGGCCCGTCTGGGCGTGGAGGCTGTGGGCCGGTTCATCGAGCCGGACGGCCGCTTCCCCAACCACCACCCCGACCCGACCACGGTCGAGACGGTGGAGATCATGGCGCACGATGTGAAGGCCTACGGCTGCGACTTCGCGGTGGGTCTCGACGGCGACGCCGACCGCGTGGGCGTGGTCGACGGCAACGGCGAGGTGCAGTGGGGCGACCGCCTGCTCGCGCTCTTTGCGCGTGGCGTGCTCAAGGAGGCGCCCGGCGCGACGATCGTGGGCGAGGTGAAGTGCAGCAAGACGCTCTACGACGACATCGCCAAGCATGGCGGCGTGCCCGTGATGTGGAAGACGGGCCACAGCCTCATCAAGGCGAAGATGAAGGAGACCGGCGCGCTGCTCGCGGGCGAGATGTCGGGCCACATCTTCTTCAAGCACCGCTACTACGGCTACGACGACGGCCTCTACGCGATGGCGCGGCTGCTCGAGCTGACGTCGCACAGCGACGAGACCATCTCGCAGATGCTGTCGGACATCCCGACCACCTTCGTCACGCCGGAGCTCCGCGTGGACTGCCCCGACCACCTCAAGTTTGCGATCGTCGAGCGGGTTGTGGCGAGCCTCAAGGCGCAGGGGCTGGATGTGAACGACATCGACGGTGCGCGGGTCACCTACGCCGACGGCTGGGGTCTCATCCGTGCCTCGAACACCCAGCCGGTGCTGGTGATGCGGACCGAGGCGACGACGCCTGAGCGGCGCGATGCCATCCGCGCCTTCCTCGATGCGACGATCGCCGCAGCGACGGCTGCCTGATGCGGCTGGTGCTCGGCGCCGACGTTGGCGGCACCCATCTGCGGCTCGGTCTGTTTGACGCGGACGGCTGGCAGCTTCTCTGGCAGGGCAAGCGGGGTTGGCGCGGGCAGGATGACAGCCCGGAGTCGTTGGCCGCAGCGCTCTTGGCATCCATGCGCGAGGCGGAGGCAGCGACCGGCCATGCGCTTGCGGAGCTGCCGGTGGGCATGGGGCTGGCGGCGCAGCTGTCGCCCGACGGACGGACGGTTGTGAACGGGCCCAACCTGGGCTGGCGCGATGTTGCCTTCGCCGACCGCTTGGAGGCCGCCCTCGGCCGACCGGTTGGGTCGATCGCAGTCTGCAACGATCTTTCGGCGATTGTGATGGGTGAGTTGGCGGCGGGCGCGGCCGTGGGCGTGCGCTCACTTGTGGCGCTCTACGCGGGCACGGGCGTTGGCGGCGCGGCGGTCGTGGAGGGCCGGCTGGTGCGCGGCACGGGCGGTACGGCGGGCGAGGTGGGTCACATGAAGTTGCCCGGCGGACAGGCGCCCTGCGGCTGCGGCGAGGTTGGCTGCGTGGAGTCTGTGGCCGGTGGCGCCTCGCTCGGGCGCAGGCTTCAGGGGGTACAGTTTGCGACCGACGTGGCGGGCGAACTCCCGGGTGATCCCGCACGCTTGGAG
>CAIQPA010000534.1 GCA_903873545.1 uncultured delta proteobacterium | reverse complement strand
GACGCCAACTTTCACAAGTCGTAGGAGGTCGCAGTGGCCGACAAGCGGATGACAGAAGAGGAGGTGGTCGCGCAGCTGGAGAGCGGCATGACCATCGGCATCGGCGGCTGGGGCTCGCGACGTAAGCCCATGTCGCTGGTGGCGGCCATCGCCCGCTCCGGCCTTCGCGACCTCACCATCGTCTCCTACGGCGGCCCCGACCTGGGCCTGCTCTGCGCGACCGGCAAGGTGAAGCGGGCCATCTACGGCTTCGTTTCGCTCGACACGATTCCGCTCGAGCCCCACTTCCGCGCCGCCCGCCAGAAGGGGGCCATCGAGGCCTCCGAAATCGACGAGGGCATGCTCCAGTGGGGCCTCTACGCCGCCGCGCTCCGCCTCCCCTTCCTCCCCACCCGCGCCGGCCTCGGCTCCGATGTGATGAAGGTCAACCCCTGGCTCAAGACCATCGCCTCGCCCTACGATGCCGATGAGACGCTGGTGGCCATGCCGGCCCTCCACCTCGATGCAGCGCTCGTCCACATGAACCTCGCCGACGCGCAGGGCAACAGCGCCTTCCTCGGCCCCGACCCCTACTTCGACGACCTCTTCTGCATGGCCGCCGAACGCCGCTTCGTCTCCTGCGAGCGCATCGTCTCGGCCGCAGAACTCGCCACCTCGCCGCTGCAGAGCCTGCGGGTGCAGCGCTGGATGGTCGACGGCGTGGTCGAGGCGCCCCGCGGCGCCCACTTCACCGAGTGCCTGCCCGACTACGGCCGCGACGAGGCCTTCATGAAGGAGTATGCCGCCTCGGCCAAGTCGCCCGAGGCCTGGACCGCCTTCTACGACCGCTACATCGCCGTTGATCACAAGGGCTTCCTTGCAGCCATGGAGCAGCGCTCATGAGCGACATCACCCGCGCAGAGGTCTGCATTGTGGCCTGCGCCGAAGCCTTCCGCGGCGACGGCGAAATCCTCGCAAGCCCCATGGGCTACACCTCCATGATGGGCGCACGTCTGGCCCGCCTCACCTTCGAGCCGCTCCTCGCCATGTCGGACGGCGTCGCTACCCTCACCGGCTTCGGCCGGAGCGAAGAGGGCCGCCTCACCCAGACCGCAGAGGGCTGGATCCCCTACCGGACCATCTTCGACATGGTCTGGCATGGCCGCCGCCACGTGATGATGGGCGCGAGCCAGATCGACCGGTTCGGCAACCAGAACATCTCGATGGTCGGCGACTTCGCCCAGCCCAAGGCGCAGCTCATCGGCGCCCGCGGCGCGCCGGGCAACACCATCAACCACCGCACCAGCTACTGGGTGCCGACCCACAACCCGCAGGTCTTTGTGCCGGCCGTCGACTTTGTCTGCGGCATCGGCAACGACCGGGCCCGGGCGCTCGGCAAGACCGCCCGCTTCCACCACCTGCACCGGGTCGTGACCTCGCTCTGCGTGCTCGACTTCGAGACGCCGGAGGGCAGCATGCGGGTGCGCTCGCTCCACCCCGGCGTGACGCTCGAAGAGGTCAAGGCCGCCACCGGCTTTGAGCTCGCCGTGGCCCCCGACCTGGCCGAGAGCCGACTGCCGAACGAGGCAGAGCTGGCCATCATCCGCACCACGCTCGACCCCAAGGGTTTTGCCGCCAAGGAGCTCGGAGCGTGAGTCGGCCCAACCCCCTCAAGACCCGCTTCACCGAGCTCGTCGGCGTCGACTACCCCATCGTGCAGACCGGCATGGGCTGGGTCTCCGGCGCCCGCCTCACCGCGGCCACCGCCAACGCGGGCGGCCTGGGCATCCTCGCCTCGGCCACCATGACCTACGAGGAGCTCGAGAGCTCCATCGCCGCCGTGAAGAGCCGCACGAACCGCCCCTTCGGCGTCAACATGCGGGCCGACCAGGCCGACGTGATGAAGCGGGTCGACCTGCTCATCGAGCAGGGCGTTGCCCTCGCCAGCTTCGCAGCGGCCCCCAACAAGGAGGTCATCGGACGGCTCAAGGCGGGCGGCATCAAGTGCATGCCCACCATCGCCGCCAAGCGCCACGCACAGAAGGTCGAAGAGTGGGGCGTGGATGCGGTCATCTGCCAGGGCGCAGAGGGCGGCGGCCACACCGGCTCCATTGCCACCAGCGTGCTGCTGCCGCAGGTTTGCGCCGCGGTGAAGATCCCGGTTCTCGCAGCCGGCGGCTTCTCCAACGGCCGTGGCCTCGCCGCTGCGCTGGCCTACGGCGCCGAGGGCGTTGCCATGGGCACCCGCTTCCTCATGTCGCAGGAGAGCACCGTGCCCGAGGCGGTCAAAGGGGCCTACCTCAAGACCGACCCCAACGGCACCGTCGTGACCACCGCCGTCGACGGCTACCCGCAGCGGGTCATCCGCACCCCCTTCATCGATTCGCTGGAGAAGAGCTCCCCGCTCTTCCGTCTGCTCTCTGCGCTCGGCCATGCCGTGGCGCTCCGCAAGCAGACGGGCGACGGCTGGGTCGCGCTCATCCGCGAGGCGCTCGCGATGAAGCGGGAGCAGGAGCTCACCTGGAGCCAGGTCGCGCTCGCGCCGTCGGCGCCCATGCTGACCAAGTTCGCGCTTGTCGACGGCCGCGTCGAGGCCGGCATCCTGCCCACAGGCCAGGTGGCCGGCACCATCGAGAAACTCCTCAGCGTGGAGGAGATCATCGACGAGGTCATCCGCGACGCACGCATCCAACTCGCAGCCGCAGCGGCCCTCGCCGCCGCCAACACGGGAGAACGCCCATGAGCGAAGAGACGCAGGCGACTGCCGAACCGCTGGTCACCTACGAGCAGCGGGGCGCCGTCGCCCTCATCACCATGAACCGGCCCGGCGTGCGCAACGCCCAAAATGCCGACATGACCTTTCAGCTCGACAACGCCTTCCTCCGCGCTGTGAACGACGACAGCGTGGGCGCCATCATCCTGGCCGGCGCGGGCGACCACTTCTCCGCGGGCCACGACATCGGCACGCCGCTGCGCGACATCCACCGCAACTTCGAGCGGCGGGCCACCACCTACTGGCCCCACGAAGACAAGGCGGGCGCCGAGGCCATCTTCGTGCGCGAAGCCGAACTCTATGTGGGCATGTGCCGCCGCTGGCGCGAGCTCCCCAAACCCACCATCGCCATGGTGCAGGGCGCCTGCATCGCCGGCGGTCTCATGCTCGCCTGGGTCTGCGACCTCATCGTCGCATCCGACGACGCCTTCTTCGCCGACCCCGTCCTCAAGATGGGCATCCCCGGCGTGGAGTACTTCGCCCACCCCTTCGTGATGAACCCCCGCATCGCCAAGGAGTTCCTCTACCTCGGCGAACGGATGACCGCCGCACGCGCCTACGAGGCCGGCATGGTCAACCGGGTCATCCCCCGCGCCGAGCTCGAGGCTCGCACCTTCGAAATCGCCAACAAGCTGGCTGCACAGCCCCGCTTCGGCATCGCGCTCGCCAAGCGGGCCATCAACCAGGCCGAAGACCGCATGGGGCTCCGCGACAGCATCGACGCCGTATACGGCCTCCACCATGTAGCCCACGCCCACAACAGCCTCACCTCTACAGACCATCTCGCCGGCCAGGATGCCCGCTCGATGGCCGCCGCGCAGCGAGGAAAGTGACATGGATCTCCGATTCTCT
>CAIQPA010000533.1 GCA_903873545.1 uncultured delta proteobacterium | reverse complement strand
GTCGTAGCGGAAGAGCTGGTTGCCGGTGCGGATGATGTCGCCGGCCTTGAGCACGGCGGTGCCGCGGACACGGAGGAAGGTGCCGTTGCTGCTGTGGTCAGCAATCTGGATGCGGCCCTGCGTCTTGGTGAGGGTGGCGTGGGAGACGCTCACACCGAGGTCTTCGGCGAGGATGACATCGCCGTTCTTGCGACCAATCTCGTGCTCCGAGCCGCCGAGGCCGATGGAGAGCCCGTTGGGGCAGGGGCCGGAGACGACGGTGAGGCGGATATGACCGCTGCGAACCAGCGGACCGAGGGGCTGCGTCTTGCGGGGCTTTGAATCGGACATGGCTGACTCCATGGAGTAGGTAGTGGCGGCGGTGTAACCGCATGGCCGTGAGGTGGTCAAGCCTTTGCGGGGCGCGGAGGGGAAGAGATGGCATACGGGGGCTGTTTCGAGCAGGGGCCAACTTTGCTAGCCTGCCGCTTCTCTCTCTCCTGCCTACGCATGCCCGCAACCGCACTCATCGACTGTCCGTCCGGCTCGGCGGCTCCGTGAAGATCACGCGTCGCCTTCAATTCTCGGGCGTGCGCCTGCTCTTCTGGGGCTTCGCTGTGCTGTGCGTCGGGCTCTACCTGTTCGACCGGAGCCCGGTGACGCTGCAGGCGAAGGAAGAGGCGGTGGGCGGTGCGATGCAGACGCGTGCCGGCGTGGGCGACGTGCTTGTAGTGCTCGACACAGAAGAGATGGTGCTCTCGTCTGCGGCAGGCCGGTTTGAGCGGAGCTGGTCGTGGGTCGACGCGATTGAGCAGGAGGTGGGGCCTGTGCGGACCGCGCAGACCTCGGAGCTGAGCGCCAAGATGCTCGAGTCGACGGCCTTTGTGATTGTGACGCAGTCTTCGAATGCGACAGAGCAGATGCAGCGCCACCTGGGGCTGCTGGAGGGGTTTGTGAGCCGCGGCGGAACGCTGCTGCTGGAGCTTCCGCAGGGGGCGCTCCGTGCCACTTTTGCCGCAGACGGAGAGGGCGGCTGGCGGTCGCCGCGGGCCATCACAGCGGTCGATCGGGTGACGCCCGACGTGGCGGTGCCGCTGCTGAAGATGCCGCTCTTTACCCGGTTTGTGGGGTCGACGCGGCCGCCCAAGGAGGCTGTCAGCTTCATCGCGATGGACGGTTCGCCCGTGGTCTATGCGACGCGGCGGGGTGACGGCGCGGTGGTGGTGGTGGACTTCGACTTCGGGTCGCAGGTGTCGGCGCTGCAACAGGGGCTTCCGACGAGCGAGGGGCGGCTGGAGCCCCGGGTGCCGGGCGATGCGCTGCACACCTCCGACCTCATCGCTGCACCGTCGCTCGCGACAGCGACGGCGCCCTATGCCGACCTCCTCGAGGCCTACATCGTGCATGTGGCGATGGGCTTCGCCTCGCCGATGGTGGCGCTGTGGCCCTTCCCGGGCGGTGCGCCGGGTGCGCTGCTGAGCAGCCATGATGCGGTCTCCTATGCAGGCCGGCCGCTCTGGATGTCGGCGCACGAAAAGACGCTCGACGCGCGGACCACGACCTTTCTGGCACCGAGCGGCCTTCCCGAGGCAGCTCATGCCGCAGTCGCTGTGGATGAGGATGTGGCGGGGCAGTCGGCGATGCTCTGGATTACCTCGCCCGCGCACGGCGCCGCGCACAAGCGGTTTGGGCTCTTCGGCCTAGAGCCGGTGCAGGAGCGGCTCTCGTTTGCCGACCAGCTGCGGGGCGTGAAGGCGATCGTGGGCGAGAAGTATGCCATCCGGGGTGCGCGCACGGAGGGTGGGAGCTGGATGCGCGACCCGTTTGCCCCCTACCGGGTGATGGCGGCGCAGCAGATGCGCTACTCGGTGAGCTACGAGCCGCTGCCGAGCACAGGTCTTGGGTTCGGGTTCGGCACCTGTCAGCCCTTCACACCGGTGGACAACAATGGGCTGCCCTTCCCGCTGCTCGAGGTTCCGATCTGTGCCGCGAACCCGTCGGGGCCGAATGCCAAGGCCGACCTGACGAAGATGGTACAGGATGCGGCGAAGGGTGGCTGGGCGGTGCATGTGCTGACGGGCGCTGACCGGTTCGAACAGGCGCCGAACATGGCCTGGTTCGAGGCCTGG
>CAIQPA010000532.1 GCA_903873545.1 uncultured delta proteobacterium | reverse complement strand
GGGCGACCGTGAACTCGCGGCCGGTGAGGAACTCTTCGACGAGCGCCGGGTGGCCGTAGCGCGTGGCGAGCTCTCGCGCGGTGGTGCGGAGGTCGGCCTCGTTCGTGACGACGCTGGAGGCGAAGACGCCCTTGCTGCTCCCCTCTGCGGCGGGCTTGACGATGACGGGAAAGCGGAGGTCCTTGGGCAGCCTCTCTTTGCCGGTCTCCATGACCACGAAGTTGGGCGTCGAGATACCGTGCTGCCGGACAACACGCTTTGCCAGCGCCTTGTCGAGCGTGATGGAGAGGGTCGCCGGATCGGAACCGGTGTAGGGGATGTCGAGGAGCTCGAGCAGTGCCGGAACCTGCGACTCGCGGTTACGGCCGCGGAGCCCCTCGGCGACGTTGAAGACCACATCGACGTTGGCAACCGCGAGCAGGCTCGGCAGCTCCGGCGTGGCCTCCAGATCGATGACCTCGTGGCCGTAGGAGGCGATGGCGTCGTGGATGGCCGCGATGGTCTTCGGGGAGTCATACTCCGCCTCGGCATCGTAGTCGCCGGCAGCTTGTGGCGCAGAGCGCTTAAGGTTGAAGGTGAAGCCGACGCGGAGCGGCCGCTTGCCGGTCCTGCGCGGCACAGGCCAGGCCAGCCCCTGGCGGGTGGCGGCGCTCCGGAGGATCGCATCGAGGACGGCCTCTACCGCACCGAGTCCGACCTGCGCGGCGGAGACATAGAGGTCAGAACCGGGTCGGAGACTGGGCAGCGGATCCACATCGATGAGATAGACGCCGCCGCTGTCTGTGACCCGAAAGTCGATGCGACCGAAGTCGCGCACGCGCAACGCATCGAAGGCGATGCGGGCATGGCGCAGCACCGCAGCCTCGACCGAGGCGGGGAGCTGCGCGGGCACCCGAGCCGTCACGGCTCCAGGGTGGTGATGCTTGAGATCGTAGTCGTAGAAGAGGTGGCGGCGCCGCTCTGCGATAGCCGGAGCATACTGGTATTCGCCCACCGGCAGCACGCCGCCCGTGGTCGGCGAGGAGCGCTCCAAAAAGTCGACGAAGACATCCTTCCCCGAGACATACTCCTCGACCAGGACACCATGCGGGTAGCGCCGGAGCGTCTCGGCCACGCGGGCCAGCAAGAGGCCCGGCTCTTCGACCACCGACTCCTCCGTGATGCCCTTCGAACTGCCCTCAAAGTTGGGCTTCACGATGACGGGATAGTCGAAGGCTGGAGGCGTCCAGGTGGAGAGATCATCCACGAAGGACCAGCGCGGCGTTGGCACGCCTACATGGGCGCAGGTCAGCTTGGTAAGCCGCTTGTCGAGCGCCAGCGTGCAGACATGTGCATCGGAGCCCGTGAAGGGGATGCCAAGCTGCGAGAAGAGGCCGGGGTAGAAGCCCACGCGGAAGCGCTCGTTGCGCCCCTCCGCGATGTTGAAGACCATGTCGGGGTTGAGCGCTTCGAGGCGCGCGACGAGCCGTGAGGCTGGGCCGCCGACCTCCACCGTCTCGACATCATGGCCGAGACGCCGGAGCGCCTCGGAGAGCGCTTCGATGGTCTCGGGATGGTCGAACTCCGCCTCCTCTTCCGTGGCCTGAATCTGCAAGTTGTAGGTTAGCGCGATCCGCATGTTCTCTTGGCCCCGGCTGCACGGCGGTCGACTCGCCCGCTCATCCCTCAACAGCGTTGGTGTTGTACCCCGTTTCAAGGCGCGGTCAATGCGACCCGTGCAGTGGCGCACACCGACTTTGGAGCACCTACCATTTTTGCGAGCGGCCCTCTGTCCTGCAAGGCTGGTCCGACTCCCTGCTGAGGACCCTCTCCCGTGATCAACCGAATGCCAGCGTGGATAGGATGGGGGGCCGGACTACTTGCCTGGAACGCCGGTCTCATCAACGCCGTAGGGCTCATGGGCTTCAGCCACGAGGCCATCTCTCACATCTCCGGTGTCACCACCCAGACGGGGCTGGCACTCTCGCGCGGCGACCTCTCGATCGCGGCACACCTGGGCGCTGTCATCCTTGCCTTCTTCGCGGGCGCAGTCGCAAGCGGAGCCATCATCGGCGACTCCACCCTCCGGCTCGGCAGACGCTACGGCGTCGCCCTCGGCGTAGAGTCGGCGCTGCTCTTCTTCGCAATGCTCTCGCTGCGCAACGAGGGCCTCTACGGGCAGTATCTCGCCTCCGCCGCCTGTGGCCTGCAGAACGCGCTCGCCACCACCTACAGCGGTGCCGTGGTACGCACGACCCACGTCACCGGCGTCGTCACAGATCTCGGCATCGCCATCGGGCGCCGACTCCGCGGCGAGGAGGTTCCTGCAAACCAGCCGACGCTCCTCGCCATCCTCTTTGCAGGCTACCTCCTGGGCGGCGTGACAGGAGCCCTCATCTACGACCGAGCGGGGAGCGCAACGCTGGGGATACCAGCAGCCGTCACCGCCCTCCTTGCCCTCTCCTACAGCGGCTTCGTGAAGCTCCGCCTCCCCTTCCTCGGCGGCCGCGGCTGAGGCCCCTGGGCGGCCGATTGTTGCCCCGGCGAGAACGTGAATCTATCGGGCCTCACCTGCACGCCGCGTGAGCCCGACTTGAGCAGCTCCTACACCTCCGCCTACCTCCGGTTGCCCGCGCAGCTCGGCGCCTACCACCTGACCGATCGGCTCGGCGCAGGCGGCATGGGCGTCGTCTACCGCGGTAGCGCGCCGGGCGGTACCGAGGTCGCGGTCAAGGTGATTCGAGAGGCGGTGACCAGCGAAGAGGAGACGCAGCGCCGCTTCCTACGCGAGGCCCGCGCGGCTGCCCGCCTTGACCATCCAAACATCGCACAGCTCTGGGACTTCGGGCGGCACGATGGGCTCAATTACCTCGTCATGGAACTCGTACCCGGGCAGCAGCTCTCGAGCTGGCGCAAGAGCCCGCCGCCGGGAGAGCACCTCCTGCCGGTCTGCTTCCAGATCCTCGACGCGCTCGCCTACGCCCACGCCCGCGGTGTTGTCCACCGCGACCTCAAGCCCGAAAACATCATGATCTTCGGGGCCGACGGCGAGGTGCCGCGCATCAAGCTCATGGACTTCGGCGTTGCCCACCTCCGCCACGACGCTCCGGCTTCGGAGGCGGAGGAAGAGGCCGGCTTCGTGGGAACGCCAGCCTACATGAGCCCCGAACAGGCGCGCCGTGCGGCCGCCGTAACGCCAGCGTCCGACCTCTATTCGCTCGGAATCATGCTCCACGAGATGCTCGCAGGCTACCTGCCCTTCCGCGAGCGCTCCGTAGCCGCCACACTGCTTGCGCAGATTCATGCGCAGCCGCCTCTGCTCGCCATCCGCCCCGGCTTCTCGGTGGCGGGGCCGCTCAAGGTCACGATTGAGCGGCTGCTGCAGAAGCGACCAACAGACCGCTTCATGTTTGCAGCCGACGTCTCGGCGGTGCTCGCGCAATGCACCATCGTCGGCAAGGCCGAGCCGGTGGTCGCGCCCGAGCTTCCGCCTCCTGCTCCGCTGCCGCAGGCACCGCCCCTCTCTGCACCGCCGGTGAGCGAGGAGGAGGAGGAGATCCACTTCACGCTCCAGGTAAGCCACTTCGGAACGCTCGCAGATAGCGCGCCCACTGCAGCTCCCGCTGGCGAACAGGCACCGGCGCTCTCCGCGTTTCAGCCGCCTGAGCCGCCCCCGCTCCCCGACCCGATCGCGGCACTCTTCGCCCGCGCCTGGCAGGAGCCAACAGAGACGCTACCGCTCATGCTGTCGGAGCCTTCGCGGAGCGTATTCGCCCTGCGTGAACCAGCTCTCGTCGGTCGCCTCGGCGAACTTGCACGCATCAAGACGCTGGCCGCTGCGGCCTGCCGGAAGCAGCGCGGCGCAGCGGGGCTGCTCATCGGCGAGGCGGGCATGGGCAAGAGCCGCCTGCTGCGCGTGGCCCGAGAGGCGCTGGAGCAGAGCGGCGCCATGCAGGTCTGGAGCCTCGCCGCAGAGCCGCACGAGAGTTCCGGTCGTGCCGCGCTCGTCGCCGCGTTCACGACCGCGCTCGGTCTCCACGCCACGCAGCCGTCCGACTGGCTCGACCACCTCTGCGACCTCTTCCCCGAGCGCGACCGCCACGCCTGGAATGCCAACCAACTCCTCCGCCTGTTGGACGGCGCAGGAACAGCCGGAAACGACACGGCATGGGACGAGGCCGAGGAGTTCCGCATCGTAGCATGGGTGCTCCGGAAGGCCGCGGTCCATCGCCCCGTCTGCCTCGCGATCGACGACCTCCATCTGCGCGACGGCTACCTCCCGCGCCTCCTCAGTTACCTGCTCCGCGAACACCGCGAGGGCGCCCCCTGGTTCTTCCTCGCCACGCTCGACCTGGAGCGGATGATGGACGGAGAGAGCTGGTTGCCCGCCCTACAGGCCTTCTCCTCCCGGGGCCTCCTCGACCTCGTCAGACTCCGGCCCCTGACCGAAGATGAAACACGGCGATGGGCTCAGGCCTCGCTCCCAGGCCAGGCCGCCTTCGCACAGACCGTCGCACAACGGGGTGAGGGCAACCCGCGCATCATCGCTTCTCTCATCCTCCACCAGCTCGATCAACGCGCGGGGGCGGAACAACCGTTCCACCTCCCAGACGAGCTCGCGCTGCTGCTCCGCGAGCGCATCGCGCGCCTCGAGCAGCGGGGTCGCCTCTCGCCCGAGGCGCTCGCACTCGGTGAACTCATCGCCGTCTTCGGTGAACCGCTCGCGTTCGACCTCCTCGTGGTCGACCACCGTGCCGAGTGGGAGTCACGCCCGTCCGGCGCCCTCTCGCTCGCTGAGGCGCTCGGAGAGCTGCTCGACTGTGAGCTGCTTCAGGAGCCGGAACCCGACCTTTTCCGCTTCGACTCGCGCGCCCTCGCATCAATCTTTCTCCAGCGCGCCGAGCCGCAACTGCGCCAGCTCCACGCCAGAGCCGCGCGCGCAAAACTCCAGCACTTTGGTGCAGACCAGCCCACGCGCGCCGCAGAGCTCGCAAACCACCTGCTCGCTGCAGACCAGCTCGAGGGCGCCGTCCGCCAACTCCTGCTCGCCGCGCGTCACCAGGCCCGCGCCAGAAACTTCTCCCGCGTGCGCAGCCTCGCCGAGCAGGCGCTCGCTGCGATCGAAGCCATCGATGCCGCCGATCTCACGCAGGCAGAGAGCTGGCGCATTGCAGCCAGCTCGCTCCTCCTCGAGAGCCTCGTGCAGACCGGAGAACACCCCGCCGCACGGGCGCTCGGCAGGCAACTCATTCCGCAGGCCGGCGACGGCACCGAGCTCCAGCGCCGCGCGCTCCGCACGCTCGCCACCTCGGCACTCCAATCCTCCGCCCCGCGCGAGGCCCGCACCCTGCTCGAACTCTGTCTTGGCTCCGCCGATCGCGCGGGCGACGAAGAGGGGCGCATCCACATCCTCCTCTCGCTTGGCGGACTCGAACTCCACGAGTCGCAACTCGAGGCGGCGCGGGACTGGCTCGCTCAGGCCATCGTACAGGCACAGCACTTCAACCACCTGCTGCCACGCGTGCTGCTCGAGGCCGCCCGCGCTGCTCGACTCGCCGATGATTGGGACGAGGTCGAGGCCGCGGCCGGCGAAGCCGAGCGGAGGGCGCGCGAAGGCGGCGACCCTGTCGCGGTTGCGGCAGCCCAGACCCTGCTCGCCGAGCGAGAGCTCGAACTCGGAGAGCTGCATCGCGCCGAGGCGCTTCTCGGTGCGGCCGCAGAGGGCTTCGCCGCGACGGGGAGCAGACAGTCCGCTGCGGAGGTGATCTCTCTGCAGGCTCACCTCGCGGCAGCTCGTAACAACCCTGCAGATGCCTTCCTGCTCCACGCCAATGCGGAGGCAGCATTCGCCGCCATCGGCAACCGCTCCGCCGCAGCCATCGAGCGCGCAGAGCAGGCGCTGCTCGCTGCGATGGAGCGCAATTGGCCGCTCGCGTCGCAGCTCGCCGCATCGGCCCTCCATGAAGACGCGGAGCAGCGCATCGACCATCACCGCTTCGTCCGCCTCATGGGCGAGCTCGCGCTCCTCGCCATCGACGCACAGCAGGAGGCACTCGCAGCAGCGCTCCTCATGCCCACCTACCAGAAGCTCCAGCGCATCGGCCTGCTCCCCATACTGCAGCCCATCACGCGCGCCATCTCAGCCCGCGTCGCTACCACCTCCGCAGCGGAGCCCAGCCCATGACGCGCCGGCTCTCTCCCGACCAACAGGGCCTCGATGAGGCAGCCTCCATCCTCCGCGGCGGCGGGCTCGTCGCCATGCCCACGGAGACCGTCTACGGGCTCGCTGCAAACGCCCTCGACCCGGTCGCGGTCGCGCGCATCTTCGAGGCCAAACGGCGCCCCTCTTTCGACCCGCTCATCGTCCACCTGCCCTCCGCCGAAGAAGCCTTCGGTTACGCAACCTCGGTGCCCGATGCTGCACGCGAACTCGCTGCAGCCTTCTGGCCCGGACCACTCACGCTTGTCTTGCCCCGCGCCACGATCATCCCCGACATCGTCGCTGCAGAGCTCCCGACCGTCGGCCTCCGCGTCCCCGCCCATGCCGTCGCGCGGCAGCTCCTCGAGCGGGTCGGCCTGCCGCTCGCCGCGCCCAGCGCCAACCTCTTCGGCTTCGTCTCCCCCACCTCTGCTGTCCATGTCCTCGATGGGCTCGACGGCCATATCGATGCGGTTCTCGACGGCGGTCTCTGCACCCACGGCCTCGAGAGCACCGTGGTCGCTTTCGAGGCAGGAATACCCATCATCCTCCGCCACGGCGCCATCACCCGAGAGCAGATCGCTGCGCTCTGCGGCGAGGTAGGAGAGGGCGCCCGCGTCCTCGAACGACCGCTCGCACCCGGCCAGCTTGCACGCCACTACGCCACCCGCACCCCGCTCCGCCTCTTTGACCGCGCAGACCAGCTCCCCGAACCGGCAGCGACCGCTTTCCTCATCGTCGTCGCGGGCCCGCTCCCGGACGCGCAGCGCTCCGGCAACCTCTCGGCACGAGCCCTCTCACCCAGCGGTAGCCTCACAGAGGCCGCGGCGACCCTCTTCGCCGCCCTCCGCGAAGCCGACGCATCGGGCGCCTTGGAACTCCGCATCCTGACCTGCGAAGACCATGGCCTCGGCCGCGCCATCAACGACCGCCTCCGACGCGCTGCCGTCCGCGCCTAGAAGTCGGGAATCGTCGGCGTGCCGCTGAGCGCCGACAGCCAGAAGTCTGCCATCGAGGCCATTACGGGCGCCTTCTCGTAGATGGTGAAGTGGCCGGTCGCCCCATCCATGTACATAGCGATGGTCTGCGGCGTGCCATCCAGACCAAGCCGCTCTCCGCTCATCGGCAGCGACCCCTCCACCGTCTGCCAGACGCGCGACGGATCGAAGTCCCAACCCGCAGGCGAAATCGGAATGCCATCGCCTGAGATGAGCAGCGCATTCATCGACACCCAGGGCGTGGTGTTATCGTTGAAGCCGTTGGTCATGTAGACGCTCGTGCCCGCCGGATGAGCCGGCCAACCCCTCCACCAGCGGGCATAGTTGTGCGGATCCACGACATCTGCGCCGAGCTGCGCCAGCTGCACAATCGGGTGAAAGCGGTCGAGCTCCGACTGGGTCCCAACCAGCCCTTGGATGAGCTGCGCGATGTCCACCGGGTCGGTCCGCTCCACAATCGTCATCGAGAGATAGGCGCCCACGCCATTGAATCCGAAGGCCACAAACCGAGGGTCAACACCGGCGACGAGCGCGCCCACATCGGCCCCCTGCGACTGCCCACCATAGACCAGACGGCGCAGGTCGAGCGCCGGAATCCCCGGCAGCCGCGTCGACGCCTGCTCGAGCAGCCGCACGAAGTAGCTCGTGTCTGCCACCTGCTGCCGGAAGACATTCCGACCCGCTGTCGGGTTCGTGTAGTTGAAGGTGCTGAAGACCTCGTCGGCCGCCGGCCCGGAGCGCCCGGAATGAAACTGCGGCTGAAAGTTCACCACCGCGAAGCCCCGCTCGATTGCCCGCTGCGCCGGCTTGGAGCGCAGATGGGAGAGCTGGTCAGCACCCGTCCCATCAATCCAGACAAGCACAGGGAAGGGGCCCGGCTGCCCCGCGGGATACATGATGGAGAAGGGCACCGACTCGTAGCGAACCACCGCCGGCCGACCATCCTGCCCGAACGAGATCGCGCCACCCGCCGCCGTGAAGGGCGTCTGCCCCTCCATGAAGATTGGCGTCTCATAGTCGCCCAGCCAGACCTCGTAGGCCGGCCGGCTCTCTGCCTCCGATCGGGCAAAGGCGGTGACCTCAGGCTCCGCCGTCTGCGCGGGGTCGGTCACCGCGGCATAGAGCGCGCGGGTCTCCGCGACGGGATCGGCCGTGGTGAAGACCGTCGCCACCGCAAGGTCGGCGGCGGTCAGCCCCTGCGCCGCAAGGCAGGGCCCGAGCCGCGACAGCGAGGCAGCAACCTCGCCGCTCCCCTCCATTGCCTCCGCGAAGGCCGGCGACGCATCCAGATGGCGGCCGCCACCCCAGTCGCGCAGCACCCAGGCGCCGTAGGTCGTAGCAGGCTCCAGCGCGTAGCCCGGCACAGGCGCGGCCTGCACCGTATGGAGCGGAAGGTAGAGGTCATCCCGCACCGAAATCTGACTCTCGAGCGGTACTGCCGGACCACACCCTGCCGCGTCGAGCCGCATCAGCCTCAGCGGCGATCCCGCCGACATCGTCTCCAGCTCCGAGGGCAGCGTCGCCCCCGACAGACCGGCCGTCAGTGGGAGATAGAGAACAGGCATCGTCGAGAAGCCATGCACGACCCCCTCGATGGCACGCCGATAGGTCGACAGAACACCCACCTTCGCGCGCGGAAAGTCTCCCAACTCCACCGTCCCATCCTCCCGCAGCCGGCCGTCGCTCGGCCAGGGCATGCGAAAAAAGCCGGAGCCCTCCGGCTCAAAGCGGGCCTGCGCAAAGCCTGCTTCGCTGCTCCCGGATTCGCTGCCCGAACCACTCCCATCTGCCGAGCCATCCAGCCCCGCGTCACCGCTGCCGGCGCCGTCAACCGCGGCGCCGTCAACCGCGCAGGCCTGCAGCAGCAACGCGATGCTCACAACCGACCAGTTTCTCCCTGCCTGCATCGCCCGCTCCGTCTGCATGTTCATGACCTCCGCTGCGGCTAATCGGGCCGCCTCAGGCGGTCAAAGAAGCCCGCCACATCTTGCGTGAACATTCCGCTGCGGCCGCCGTCTGCAAAGGGTGCGTCCGACTGCCTTTACCGCTATGGTCGCCGCAATCCCGACTCTTCCACGCCGTCTTGGAGCTGTTTTATGCGTCACCTCGCCTCCTTCGCGCTCTGCCTCATCTCCCTCGCCTCCCTCACCGGCTGCCACCACCCGCAGCCCGTCTTCGTCCGCGGCTCCGATGTGCAGGGCCTCGACGACCCGGCCATGAGCACCAAGCTCGACCGCCGCGACCTCGAGCAGGCGCTCCGCGAGAACATGGACTCCTTCGTCCAGTCCCGCTTCTACAACAACCTCCGCGACGAGAACGGGCAGCCCCCGACCGCCGCCATCATGACCATGGAGAACTGGACCTCCGAGCACATCGAGCCCCAGCTTCAGGCACTGCTCGGCATGGTCGAGACCCAGCTCGTCAACTCGGGCAAGTTCACCGTCGTGTCGGCCGCGCTGCGCGACAAGCTTCTCGCCGAGCTCCGCACGCAGCAGGGCAAAGAGTTCGACCAGGCCCGCGCCGTCACCATGGGCCGCCAGCTCGGCGTCGCCTACTTTGTCACCGGCCGCGTCGTCGACAACGCTGAGCGGACCGCCGACGCCCGCCGCGTGCAGTACTTCATGTTCATGCAGGCCCTCGACGTCGCCACCGGCGCCATCGTCTGGCAGAACGAGGCAGCCATCACCAAGGCCCTCGTCCAGCAGTAATCGGGAGCCGACGATGTTTCGACGCCACGCCGCTCCTGCGGCCCCGAGAGCGTTCGGCGCAGCAGCGCGGACAGGCGTGACGGCTCACCTCGCGCTGCTCCTGCTGGTGATCGGCGTGTTGCAGGGCTGCTCCGCCGGCTACTCCGGTCGGCTCGACGACGTGCGCCGCTCCATCGCGGCCAGCGACCTCAACGCTGCTGAGGCAAAGCTCTCAACGCTGCTCGATGGCTCGGGCCAGGTGGCCGCTGCACCCAACGAAGACATGCCGCTGCTCCTTCTTGAGCGTGCCAGCGTCCGCCAGGCACTCGGCCAGCACGAAGCGGCCATCGCCGACTTCACAGACGCCGACCCCATGCTTGAGCTCCTCGACCTCACGCCCGACGGCGCAGGGTCCGCGGCCGAGTACCTCTTCTCCGACGACGCCGGCATCTACAAGCTGCCCGTCTACGAGAAGCTCATGGTCAACGCCTCCGCCATGCTCTCCTATCTCTCCGCGAATGACCTTCCGGGCGCGCTCGTCGAGGCGCGCCGCCTCACCATCCTCATCGACTACTTCAACGGCACCGACCTCGCGGGCCACCCAGCCATCCAAGCAGCCAGCCTCCTCGCAGGCCTGGCCTTCGCAGCGGGTGGCGACCCCACGGGCGAAAAGCTGATCGCCGAGTCGGGGCTCATGCCCGCAGGCGCAGAGACGGACGAGGCGAACGACGGAAAGGGGCTCGTCTTCGCTGTCGTCTGTTCCGGACTCGCCCCCTACCGGCGTGCCGAACGCTACCCCATCGGTGTTGTCTTCGACGCCGTCGGCCGCGACAGCCGCTACCAACTCTCGCAGGAGCAGCAGGCGCAGATGGCGAAGGCCTCCGCCGAGAACCTCCTCACCTGGGTCAACTACCCCGTCCTCGTTCGCTACCCTGCCAGTACCTCGCGATTCAACGCATCTGCAGGTGGGTTCAGCGCCGAGGCAACCGAGATCGCCGACCTCGCCGACTTCGCCCTCGCACAGTGGAAGTCAGAAGAGTCCGCCATCGCCTGGGCAGCGCTTACCCGCGCCATCACCCGCATCATCGCCCGCGAGGCCGTGCAGGCCGTCGGCGACGCCGCAGGCGGCAAGAACAGCAGCACCGCGACCGCCTTCTTCGTTCTCAGCCTCATCACGCAAGGAGTGATGCAGGCCGCCGACACACCCGACACCCGCACATGGAACATGATGCCGGCAGGGATCTCGCTGGCCACCCTCCGGCTTCCGGTCGGCGAGCAGCAGCTCACCTTCAATAGCAGCTCAGGGCGCTCGCAGAGCCTCACCATCTCGGCCCGCGACGACCGCCCCGTTGTCGCACTCTTCCGAACCACCGAGTAGCCCCGACCGCCGCACCGCAGCGGCCTCCCGCCTCGAGTCCGCCATGTCTGAGCTCCGCCGCATACGCCTCCTCTCGCTCCACCGCGAAATCGACCTCATCGCGGGAGGGGTCGCGGGGCAGCACAACCTCCTCTGCAGGCGCGGCTGCTCCTCCTGCTGCGTCGACGACCTCACCGTCTTCGAGGTCGAGGCCGACCGCATCCGCGACACCTTCCCCGAACTACTGGAGGCAGGGCAGCCGGGCCCTGCTGGCGCCTGCGCCTTCCTCGACATCGACGGCGCCTGCCGCATCTACGAGGCCCGACCCTACGTCTGCCGCACCCAGGGGTTACCGCTGCGCTGGTTCGAGGAGGACGATGAGGACGAGGTCGTCGAGCTCCGCGATATCTGCCCCCTCAACGCTGAGGAGGTTGCACCCGAGACCCTCGACGACGAGGCCTGCTGGACCATCGGCCCCTTCGAAGAGAGGCTTGCCGCCCTCCAAGAGGAAGCCGACGGCGGCGCCATGCTCCGAACGCCGCTCCGCGCCCTCTTCCGGGCGACACCGACAGCCTGACGAGCCCCCAGAGAGCGTTCCCGCCCTGCACCGAGCAAGTTGCAGAATCCCGCGTGATCGCCTACCTATCGCCCGCGACTTACGGCTGCTCGGCATCCGTTTCTCATCCCTTCTCTAGAGGTCTCTCAGCGTGTCATCCCCACTTAAGCCACAGCAGACTGCAGAAATGCATCGCATCAATCACCAGATCCGCATCTCGCAGATCCGCGTGATCGGAATCGACGGTGAACAGCTGGGAATCATGACGCCCGATGAGGGACGGCACATCGCGCAAGATGCCGGCGTCGACCTCGTCGAGGTCGCACCCAAGGCCATGCCGCCCGTCTGCCGCATCATGGACTACGGAAAGTTCCGCTACGAACTCTCCAAGAAGGAGTCCAAGAGCAAGGCGACGCGCGTTGAACTCAAGACCATCACGCTCCGGCCCAAGACCGACACCCACGACCTCGAGACCAAGCTCAACCAGGCGCGCGGCTTCATCGAAAAGGGCGACCGTGTGAAGTTCGTCATGCGTATGCGTGGCCGCGAGAGTTCGCACATGAACCTCTGGATCGAGAAGATGAACCTCATGGTGCAAGCCATGAGCGACGTCGCTGAGTCGGCCGGCCAGCCACAGCCCGAGGGTCGTACCCTCACCGTCACCATCGAGCCGTTCGGTTCGAAGAACAACAACTGACCCACAGCGCCATGTGGGGAAGCCGGCGCGCGTTTGCCTGCGGCCTCATCGGCGCGATGCTCGCCGCCTGCGGCAGCAAGGAACAGCAAGTTCAGCCCGCGGCGCCGGTCGCTTCCAACCGGCCGCCTGAACCACCCGATAAGCTCTCCGCCCGCTTCGATGCCGGAGGCAGGCTCCATGTGAGTTGGACGCGGGGCAGCGACCCCGAGAGCCCGGTCGACCAGCTCAAGGTCGAAATCCTCCTCGATGGCTCCCCCTACGCTACCGCCAAGGAGGGAGCTGCTCGCTTCATGTCGCCACCCGGCGCCACCGAGGCGACGCTCACCTCCGCCATCACAGATCCCATCATCTCGGTCCGCACCGTCGATCCGCAGGGGCTCGCCTCCGCAGCCCGGACGATCTCGTCGGTTGAGCCGTCTCCGCAATGGACCAATTGGCCCGCGGGTGGTCCTGAACTGCACCTCACCGACTGTCTCTGGCGCGAAGAACAGGGGCTGCTCTGCAGCGGGACGAACGGCGCCATCCTGACCGACGCGGACCAGTCCCACCCCTCCGGCCTGCGTGGCAGGCTCCGCATCGCCGGAAGCGTCGCAGGCCAACCGTGGCTCTTCACCGACGAGGGCCGCATCCTGGTCCCCGCGACCGCCGGCAAGCTCGATGCCCAGCAGAAGGCCGCAGGCTGGACACCACTTCAGGCCACGCTCGCTGAGCCCTACCCCGCAGGCCCGCTCAAGAGCCTGCAGGCCGATGCCTTCGGCCTCACACACCTCGTCGACGCCACCGGCGCGGTCTGGATTGGCGACACCCAGCACCTCCTCCGCATGACCTCACCCCTCGCCATCGAGGAGGGCTGTGAGCGCCTCAGTGCCATCGGATTCTCTCTCACGGTCGG
>CAIQPA010000531.1 GCA_903873545.1 uncultured delta proteobacterium | reverse complement strand
GCCTGCTGTCTCTTTCTGCTCACCTTCGTGATCAACACTCTCGCGGAAATCCTCCGCCAGCGCCTGCGTGAGCGCTACAAAGTCGTCTAAGTCATGGCCTCCTCTTCTGATAGCAGCACGCCTCGCGGCGAACCTTTCGTCTGGTTCACCGGTCTAGGCCTGATCATCGGCCTCGGCATGGTCATCGGCCTGCTGTCGCTGGTTATCTTTAACGGGGTCACGGTCTTCTGGGCACCGCAGGTACCGGTCGCGCAGGTCGACGACGGCCGCACCATCATCGGTCAGCTGGCCCAGCGTCGCATCCGCGCCGGCTCGCCCGCCGACCACCCCCGTTACGAGCTCCAGTATCAGGTCGGCCTCCGCGAACTGAACGGCAATTCTTACCTCTGGGTCGACGAAGCCAAGATCAAGTCCGAGAGCTTCCCCACCGACGTGCTCGGCCTCGAGCGCGTTGAGAACGGCCCGGCCTTCGTCCGCCCGCTTACCCTGCGAAAGTCCGACGGCAAGGTCATCGCTATCACCGACTCCGCCTTCGAGCCCGCCTTCCAGGCAGAGGTCGCCGCGGCTTCCGCCGTCCGCGAGAAACTCATCGAGATTACCCGCCATCGGATTGGCGACGTGAACAGCGAGATGGATGAGGCTCGCGTAGCCCTCCGTCGCGCTGAGGACCTGAAGCTAGCCGCGGAGATCACCGATCGCCGACGTCAGATTGCCGGCCTGGAAGAACGTTTCGCTTCCCTGCAGGCCGAAGCCAAGAAGGTCGTCGAGGGTGGTGCCGTTGCCTCTCTGGTCTCTAAGGATTCCGCTGGTCGGGAGGTCGTTGTCCCGCTCACCCAAGTGATCCGCGGCTGGTTCCCGAACCGCCTCGACACGTGGGGTCGCGTGCAGCTCTTCTTCTCTCGTCTCGGCGAGTTCGTTTTCCACGAACCTCGTGAGGCCAATACCGAGGGTGGCTTGATGCCGGCGATCTTCGGTACGCTCGTGATGACGGTGTTCATGAGCCTGATGGTCACTCCCTTCGGCGTCATCACCGCCATCTATCTTCGCGAATACGCCCAGAATGGTCCCGTCCTGCGTATCGTGCGCATTAGCGTCAATAACCTCGCCGGCGTACCTTCCATTGTCTTCGGCGTCTTCGGCCTCGGTTTCTTTGTCTACGTCCTCGGAGGCTCGATCGACCAGCTCTTCTTCGCTGACCAGCTGAAGTATAACAATAACACCCCGGTCTTCGGTACCGGCGGCCTGCTCTGGTGCTCCCTCACGCTCGCCCTGATGACCCTCCCGGTGGTCATCGTCGCCACGGAAGAAGCCCTTGCGGCCGTTCCCCGCGGTATGCGCGAGGCCTCCTTGGCCACGGGTGCTTCGAAATGGCAGACGATCCGTGATATCCTGCTCCCGGCTTCCGCTCCAGGCATCCTGACCGGTGTCATCCTCGCCATGGCCCGTGGGGCAGGGGAGGTCGCTCCGCTGATGCTCGTTGGCGTGGTGAAGCTCGCCCCGACTCTGCCGTTCGATGGCACCGCCCCGTTCCTACACATGGATCGCAAATTCATGCACCTTGGCTTCCACGTGTATGACCTTGGCTTCCAGTCGCCGGACTCGGATGCCGCTCGCCCGATGGTCTTCGCGACCACCCTCCTGCTCATCATCCTGGTCGTCTGCTTAAATATCGGCGCGATCTGGATCCGTAACCGCCTTCGCGCTCGCTTCAAGGGTGCCTCCTTCTAAAAACAAACCAACTCATGTCCCAGACCATGAACCCTCCGTCCTCCTCTCGCATCAAGGTCCGCCCCGCCACAGAACGGGAAGGCCGTAAGGACTATATCAGCATCCGCGACTACGGCTTCTGGTACGGCCAGAAGAAGGCCCTCGATGCCATCTCGCTCGACATCCCGGAACGCCAGGTGGTCGCCTTCATTGGCCCGTCCGGTTGCGGCAAGTCCACGCTGCTTCGTAATCTCAACCGTATGAATGACCTGGTGGACGACGTCCATCACGAGGGTGACATCACCATCAATGGACGTTCGATCTACGACCCTGGTCTCGAGGTCATCTCCCTCCGTCGCCGCGTCGGCATGGTCTTCCAGAAATCCAACCCTTTCCCTAAGTCCGTCTTCGAGAACGTCGTCTACGCCCTCCGCGTGGTCGGCGTGCGCGACCGCGCCGTCCTTGAGGAAGCTTGCGAGACCTCCCTCCGTAAGGCCGCACTTTGGGATGAAGTGAAGGACCGCCTCGATGATAGCGCCCTCGGCCTCTCCGGCGGCCAGATGCAGCGTCTGTGCATCGCTCGCGCCATCGCCAACCGCCCTGAGATTCTGCTGATGGACGAGCCTTGCTCGGCCCTTGATCCGATCGCCACCGGCAAGATCGAGGAACTCATCCACGAACTCAAGGAGCAGTTCACGATCGTGATCGTGACCCACTCCATGCAGCAGGCCGCCCGTGTGTCGGATCGCACCGCCTTCTTCTACCTCGGCAAGCAGATCGAATACGATACTACCGAGAAGATCTTCATGAACCCGTCTCAGGCTCAGACCGAGGCCTACATCTCGGGCCGTTTCGGTTGATCCTTTAAACACAAAATACCATGCAACGCTTCTTCCACGACGAACTCCGCCAGCTCCGGGACGACCTCATCCTGATGGGTGAGCGTTCGCTCGACATGTCCCGCCTGGTCCTCCGCGCCGTCGAGACCGGTGACGACTCCCTGGCCCTCCAGGTGCGCGGTATGGATGACCGCGTCGACGAGCTCGAG
>CAIQPA010000530.1 GCA_903873545.1 uncultured delta proteobacterium | reverse complement strand
CTCAAAGCAGTACAAAGACACGGGCCGCACTTTGTGGACTAGGTTTGTTGACTCTATCGCAAGGATCATGGGGGTTCCCGTCCGGCAAAGGTCGATGCTCGACGCAATCCTTGGTGGATTCGGCGCGATGGTCATCATCGTCTTGCTGCTCGCCCGGGTGCTTCAGGCACAGTCAGACAAGGCCGCGGGCCTCGACGCGCAGCTTGTTACCACCCGGCAACAGAGCGCGGAGCAACAGACTTCGCTCACGAAGGCGGAAGAGCGGATTGCCGCGCTCGAGAAGGAGCTGAAGACCGCCCAACAGGCCAACCGAAAGCGGGGCGAGGCCGGCGATCGGGAGCACAGAGAGTGGTACGTGGGTGGTGAAATCTATCTCACACGGACGAAGCCCAACGGATCGAGCTGGCAAATCACCCATCGATGCCGTCAAGATAGTGGCTGGATCGGACCAGGCGGTGGAGGAACACCAGCGACCGGAGGCGGCTTCAGCGGGAGGTAACCCTGCTCAAGCGTCCGGCGCGTTTGACCAGCCCCAAGTGGGCGAGACGGGGATTGAACCCGTACTCCGTGAGGAGGCGGATTTTAAGTCCGCTGCGTCTGCCAGTTCCGCCACTCGCCCGTGGCCGCGGTGCTACCCGCGTGCCGGTACTTTGCCAAGCGGCGGCGGGTGCTACCTGCTGACGGTAGCCAGCGGCTTGCGGCGCCAGAGCAGGCCTACGACGGCGAAGAGGGCCATCAGCAGCGTGGAGCGGATGGCGCTGCTGCCGGTGGAGCAGTCGCAGCCGTCATCAACGTCGGGGTCTGCGGAGGGGCAGATCACATCATCAAAGCCTCGACGCGTCGGGCAGGGGTCACAGACATCTCCGTTCGGATCCCCGTCGCCGTTCATCTGGTCGGGGTTGCTGACGTCTGGGCAGTTGTCCATCGAGTCGCGCACCCCGTCACCGTCGAAGTCGGGCGGGCCCGCACCGGTATCCGGCCCGGTGTCCACCGTCGTATCGGCGCCCGTGTCGGCCGGTGTCGTATCTGCAACCGTTGTGTCCGCACCGGTGTCGGCCGGTGTCGTGCCGGTGTCGGCGCCCGTGTCGTCCGAGGTTGTGTCGGCGCCCGTGTCGGTCGCCAGCGGGCAGCCGTCTGGGCCGTCGCCGCTCGTCGTGGGGCAGGCGTCGTTCAGGTCGGCAACGGTGTCGCCATCATCGTCGAGGTCGCAGAGATCGCCGGCGCCGTCACTGTCGAGATCGGCCTGATCGGTGTTGGCGTCGAGCGGGCAGTTGTCGGCACTGTCTGCGATGGTGTCGCCGTCGTCATCGAGGTCGCAGAGATCTCCCAAACCATCGATATCGAGATCGGCCTGGTCGGCGTTCGCCACAAGTTCGCAGTTGTCGTCGAGGTCAACGATACCGTCGCCATCCTTGTCGTCGTCGCAGAGGTTGCCCGTGCCATCGCTGTTCAGATCGGCCTGGTCGGTGTTGGCGACCAGCGGGCAGTTGTCGTCGGCGTCGTTGATGCCGTCGCCATCGTCGTCGAGGTCGCAGGCGTCACCCTCGGGATCGGTATCGGCGTTGGCCTGATCGCCGTTCGCGTCGGCCGGGCAGTTATCATCCAGATTCACGACCGTGTCGCCGTCGAGATCCTCATCACAGGCGTCACCCAGACCGTCGTCGTCGAGGTCGAGTTGGTCGCTGTTGCTGACGAGCGGGCAGTTGTCGCTTAGATCGAGGATGGTGTCGCCGTCGTCGTCATCATTCACGGGGCGGACGATGATGGAGACAGTATCGGGCGCGGAGGAGAGACCGCCGTCGGTGGCGTGCCAACTGTAGGTGACGGTGCCGGAGAAGTTGAGGACCGGCGTGTAGGAGACGGCACCCGAGGCCGGGTCGAGTGTGAGGCTGCCGGAGGCCGGCGAGGTGTCGAGGAGGTAGGTGAGGGTGCCTCCGTCGGCGTCGGTGGCGGAGACCGTCTGGGTGCCGATGCTGTCTTCGTCCATCGTGAGGTCGGCCACTAGGCCAGCGACGGGAGCATCTGCGACCGGGGTGACGTTGAGGGAAATCGTCGCCTGCGTGGTGCCGAATCCGTCGCCGAGCGCGTAGGTGAAGCTATCGGGGCCGAAGTAATCTGGGTCGGGCGTGTAGCGGTAGTTGGGGGCGCTGCCGTCGATGAGCAGGGTGCCGTGGACAGGCGGAGTGATGATCTCGGAGATGACGGGGTCGCCTTCGGGGTCTTCGGCATCGAGGATGATGGCGAGGGAGCTGTCTTCGTCGACCGAGAGTGAGCCTGCGGCTGCCTGAGGCACATCGTTGACCGGTCGGATGCGGACGGTGAGCCGGGCCGTGGCGGAAAACTCGCCGTCATTGACGGTGTAGTTGACGGTGGCTTCGCCGTTCTCGTTGGGCGCAGGCACAAGCTGCATAGACCCTGAAACGAGTCCGGTGATCATGCCAAGCGAGCCCAGCGGCTCCACGGAGCAGGTAAGGATGAGCGTATCGAAGTCAGAGGCGTTGACGCTGAACCCGAGTGGCACATCCTCGTCTGTCTCGACGAGCGTGTCAGAGGCGCGGGGCTCGAGGTTCGTCGCAGAGGCAACGGCCGGCAACAGGAGGGCGGCAAGGGATGTGGCGGCCAGCAGCTGGCAGCGCGACTTCGATAGAAACGACTTCACGCTGGCTCCTGCGTCTTCTGTGTTTTCAGCAGAGAGCCCCTACGCCTCCGGGCAGGGATTCACACGACTTTGGGGCGGATTGCTGAAGAATCGCCCGGGTCGAGCGATATCGCTCACCTGCCGAACCCTTGCAGGCGCGTTTCGCGATGGATCGGCCGGATTCATGCGCGATTCCGCACAGCGGTCAGCGCTGGTGATCAGGCGGACGGACCGCGACCACCTGGCGGGTGCCGGCGGGCGAGGTGCGGTGCGGTGCGGCGTCGGTCGCCCAGCCCCGATCATGGAGCGCGCCCATGCCGGCGGCCTCTTCGACCAT
>CAIQPA010000529.1 GCA_903873545.1 uncultured delta proteobacterium | reverse complement strand
CTGGGCTGTGAAGAAACCCGCATGGAAGAGCCTTGCCTCGAGCCGGTCCACGGAGGAACTTTTGGCGTCGTGAGGTAGAAGAATCGCAAGCGGGCGGTGGCCGAGCCGGAGCGCCCGTGCCTCTGCCGTCGGGCTCTCCAAGGTGGGCTGCGGTTCGGTCGAAGCCCGTTCCAGCATCCCTGCGGCGACCGTTGCGCGGGAGGTTGGGTCGATGAGGACAAAGGCGCCCGTCGCCTTGCAGCGCTCGAAGGGGTCGAAGGGCAGAGGACCGGGCGTAACGAGCCGCACGCGACCTAGGTCGTTCGTCTGGAGCCGTTCCGTGGGGCTGGTGGTGAGCTGATCGAGGTCGGTCCGTTCGAGCAGTTCGGCGATGGTGGCGGGGGTCTCGCGGCTGCCGATGCGGAGCAGGAGGCGGGCGCCAGCGCGGAGCGGTTGGTCGCCGAACCAGACCAGCGCCGCATCGAACCGGGAGGCGGCCTGGGCCGGCGCATCGATGCTGCAGAGGAGGTCGCCGCGCGCGCAGTCCACCTCGCGGTCGAAGCGGAGGGCGATGCTCTCGCCGGCCGCAGCGCTGTCGGAGGGCGTACCCGCGACGGTGAGCTCCTGCACTGTGACCTGCAGGCCGGCGGGCATCAGCAGGAGGCGATCGCCGATGGTGATGCGGCCCGTTGCCAACGTTCCTGCGTAGCGTCGCACGCCATCTCCGGACTTCAGCAGCAGCTGCACCCAGAGCCGCACCGGCGCGCTATTGGTCGAGGTGGGGAGCGGCAGGGTTTCGAGCAGTTCGAGGAGCGTCGCCTCGGCCCACGGGAGCCGTTCGCTGCGCCGCACCACATTGTCGCCCAACGTCGCGCTGACAGGGATGAGGTGGCAGCGCGCGAAGCCGGTCTCGGCGAGTAGTCCCCTAAGCTCAGTCGCAATGGCGTCGAACCGCTCCCTGCTCCAGCCCACGAGGTCCATCTTGTTCACGCAGACAATGAGTTCTCGGAGGCCGAGCCGCGCGGCGACGAAGGCGTGGCGCCGGGTCTGTTCGGTGGCGCCACGCGACGCATCGATGAGCAGCAGCGCCGCGTCTGCAGTGCTCGCGCCGGTCACCATGTTGCGGGTGTACTGGAGGTGGCCAGGTGTGTCGGCGACGATGAACTTGCGCTGCTCGGTCGCGAAGTAGCGGTAGGCCACATCGATGGTGATCTGCTGCTCGCGCTCGGCGAGCAGGCCGTCTGTGAGGAGCGAGAGGTCGAGGTGGGGCGCGCCGTCTGGCCCGAGTACGGTGGCGTCGGCGAGCTGGTCTTCGAAGAGGGCGCCGGCGTCGAGGAGGAGTCGGCCCAGGAGGGTGGATTTTCCGTCGTCCACCGAGCCGGCAACGACGAAGCGGAAGAGCTCTTTGGTGAGGTGGCGTGCGATGCGGGGTGAATGCTGCATCAGAAGTAGCCCTCCCGCTTCTTCTGCTCCATGGAGCCCTTGGCGTCGTGGTCGATGAGCCGGTTCTGCCGCTCCGAGGTGCGGGCGTCGAGCATCTCTTCGAGGATCGCTGCTGTGGTCGTGGCCGCGGAGAGCACTGCTCCCGTCAGCGGGTAGCAGCCGAGCGTGCGGAAGCGAACCGAGCGGAGGGCGGGCTGCTCGCCGGGTGTGAGCGGGAGGCGGTCGTCGTCCGCCATGATCAATGCGCCGTTGCGCTCCACGACGGGGCGTGGCGCGGCGAAGTAGAGCGGCACCACGGGGATCTGCTCGAGGTGGATGTAGAGCCAGATATCGAGCTCGGTCCAGTTGGAGAGCGGGAAGACCCGCATCGTCTCTCCAGGTCCGAGTTTGGTGTTGTAGAGGTTCCAGAGTTCGGGGCGCTGGCGGCGCGGGTCCCAGGCCTGGTCGGCGGAGCGGAGCGAGAAGATGCGCTCCTTGGCGCGGGACTTCTCCTCTTCGCGGCGGGCGCCGCCGAAGGCGGCATCGAAGCGGTGGAGGCGGAGTGCCTGCAGGAGCCCCTCGGTCTTCCAGATGCGGGTGTGGGTCTGGCTGCCGTGGTCGAAGGGGTTGATGCCGGCTGCGAGGGCATCGGGGTTCTGGTGGACGAGGAGCGGGAGCTGCTCGGTGGCGCAGAAGGCGTCGCGGAAGGCGATCATCTCTCGGAACTTGAAGGTGGTATCGACGTGCAGGAGCGGGAAGGGCAGCGGGCCGGGAGCGAAGGCCTTTCGGGCCAGATGGACCATCGTCGCCGAGTCTTTGCCGATGGAGTAGAGCATGACTGGGCGCTCGAACGAGGCCACCGTCTCGCGGAAGATGTGGATGGCCTCGGCCTCGAGGGCGCGGAGGAAGCCGATGCGGCGTTTGGTGAGGTCGGACAGGGGGGCGGCCATAGGCTCCTGCGGGGCTGGCGCAGGGTCTCTATTCGGCCCTTCGAATCGGGGCAATTACCGACGGCGGCGCCGCACTTTTCGCTTTCCGCAGGGTGCCGGGAGTGCCTAGTATGGGAGGGATATCTGACTGCGGAGCGAGCGGCTCTGCGCACCATGGAGAAATCGATGACGAACTGGCGGTTGATGCTGGGAAGCAGCCTTGTGCTCGGTGGGATGCTCGCAGCCTGCGGCGACGATGCGTCGTCGGAGAGCAGCGAAGTGGATGGCAGCGGTTCGGGAGCGGTAGATGAAGACACGCGGACGCGGCCCGACACCATCGCCGAAGACACCGGCAGCGAAGACACAGGTGTGGCCGACACCGACTTCGAGGTTATCGATGACACGGGCGCAGACACGCTGCCCGACGATACCACGGTCGCAGACACCGCCGCAGACACGACCGTTGCAGACACTGCACCCAACGCCTGCGGCGACGGCGTTGCGGCGGGCCTTGAGCCCTGCGACGGCACCGACTTCCGCGGCCGCTCCTGCACGCTGCTAGGCTTCATCGGCGGTGAACTCAGCTGTGCCGCGGACTGCACGCTCGATGTTTCGGGCTGCGCGGATGCCATCTGCGGCGACGGCACGGTCTCGGGCTCCGAGGACTGCGAGGCGACCGTGGCTGTGCTCACCTCCTGTGTGGGCGAGGGGTTTGCACCGGGCGGCTCCGGTCAGGTGCTCTGCGGCGCCGACTGCCGCTACGACACCACCGCCTGCCTTGAGAGCATCTGCGGCAACGGCGTCGTGGAGAGCGGCTTTGAGGAGTGCGACGGCGGCGACTTTTCCGCCGACTCCTGCCGCAGCCGCGGTTTCTGGGGCGGCGACCTTACCTGCAGCGGCGCCTGCTCCATCTCCGAGGAGGGATGCGCCGATAGCGTCTGCGGCAACGGCACGGTCGAGGGCTCTGAGGCCTGTGACGGCTTCGGCAGCATCGCCACGGCCTGCTCCGAGCTGCCCGGCTTCGCCGGCGGCCGCATCGGTTGCGCCACCGACTGCACCGCGGTCGATACCTCCTCCTGCATCGCCACCGACACGGGCAGCGGCTCGGGCGCCGGCAGCGGCTCGGGTGCCGGCAGCGGCGGCACCGACCCGCTCTTCAACGATGCCGACGGCGACACCATCCCCGACGAGGTCGACAACTGCGCGGCGGTGGCCAACCTCCGCCAGCTCGACATCGACGGCGACGGCTTCGGCAACCTCTGCGATGCGCCGCAGACCTACACCGTCCTGACCGACATCGGCGGAGAGCCCTCTGCGCTCATTCTCTCGCTTTCGGCCCAGTCG
>CAIQPA010000528.1 GCA_903873545.1 uncultured delta proteobacterium | reverse complement strand
GCTTGAGGCGGCCGCCGCCAAGGCTGGCTACCTCTCCATCCGCGAGATTGAGGCTGACGCCGTGCTCGATGTCTTCTCGACGCTCGACCCAGCGCTTGTGCTCCTCGAGGTCGAGGGGCCGGATTCGGAAGCGCTCGCCAGCGCCTCAGTGCTTCAGGCCGTGAGCGACTGGCTCGCGCTCGATCAGCCCGTCGTCGCCGCCGGCGGCAAGCTCTCCGGCTCCTCCACCTGGGCCTCGCTCCTGGGCATCGCGGAAGACACTAACCTGCCTGCAGCAACCGGGATCAAGAAGGACGCGACCCACCTCGGTCGCATCTTCAACAAGGGTGGTGTGCCCTCCCCGCTGACCGCAACAGCGGCGACCACCAACCTCGGCAGCACGCTCTTCCTCACCCGCGTCGGCTCGACGGTTGCGCGCTACAGTTCGGGCACGCTGCTCGATGGCGTTGCTGCTGTCTCGACCTACAACGGGCGGGCGATCGTGAATGGGTTTTCGCCGACGATTGCCGGCGCGAGCGACACCGACACCGACCGCACGGCCGATATGGTCGAACTGCTCGCGGCCCAGATCAACGCGGCGGTCACGCCAGAGTTTGCCCTCATCTTCGACGACGAGACCGCCTCGCCCTCCATCCTCGCCGAGGCGGCGCAGCGTGCCGGCCTTCGCTCGTCGGTGGTGACCGACGGCAGCGGCTTCGAGGCGGCCTTTGATGAGGGCGGCCAGCAGCAGATTGCGGTCGACATCCACGCCACCGACGTCTTCGCCGAGCCGGGCGTACAGAGCCGGCTGCTTGGTTGGGTAGGCAACTCGAAGGGGCTGATTGTGAACTACAGCAACCTCGACGAGCACCCCGAGATTGCGCTCGCCTTCGGGATTACGGCTGAAGGCAACCCGGCAGAGGTGGTCGACCACCTCGATGCGACAGCTGCACAGCTCTACGAGGGCATCTCGAAGCCTTCGATCGACAGCATTCAGCTTTACTCCTATCCCGTGACGGTCCGCTCGCCGCTGGCCTTCGGCACGCAGCTCTACGCCGACGCGGGCGACGAATTCCAAACCATCGGCAGCGCGGTGGCCACGGGCCGATTCGCACGGGTGGGCGGCGCCAAGGCTGCACTCGCGCTTCAGGGTGGCCGCATCCTGTGGAACGGCTTCGCGCCCCGTCAGCTCGCCTACGCCGACGACAACGGCGACGACATCCCCGAGATTGTCGGTTACTTCATCAACAGCTTCGTCCGCGTGGGCCGCGTGCCGGTTGCGGCGACGACCGGGCCCTACACGATGAACGAGGGAAGCACGCTCAGCGTTTCAGGGTCGCCGAGCTTCGACCCGTCGGACGAGGTCCTCACCTACGCCTGGGACTTCAACAACGACGGCATCTTCACCGACGCGACGACGGCGACCGCGTCGCTCAACGGCACGGCCTTTGACGGCCCTTCGGAGAAGACCATCGCGCTCCGCGTCACCAATGCGAGTCTGCTGACCGCCACATCGACCGTGCAGGTGACCGTGGTGAATGTTGCGCCCACCGTCTCGGCCGGCGCGGACCGCATCGTCGATCAGGGTGTGGCTGCCACTGGAACGGCGACCACGAGCGACCTTGCGGCAGACACCATCACGGTGACCTGGGACTACGGCGACGGTACGCCCACAGAGACGGGAGCCACCTTCAGCCACACCTATGCATCGCTCGGCAACTATACCGTTACCGCGACGGCCGCAGACGAGGATGGCGGAAGCCGCAACGCCACCTTCCAGGTGAACTACCGCAATCTTGCGCCCCTCCCTGTGATCGCCGCGACCACCTCGGCCGCCGAAGGTTCCGTCGTGACGCTGACCGCGACCGCGACCGACCCGGGCGGCGACAGCTTCGAGGTGGAGTGGGACTTCGGCGACGGTTCGCCCAGCGCGACCGGCCTCAGCGTCACCCACACCTACGCTGACGACAACACCTACACGATTCGCGCCATCGGCCGCGACAGCTACAACGACACCCGCACCGCGACCACGACCCAGCGCATCACCAATGTTGCGCCCGTCGTCTCCAGCGCGCCGGTGACGACGGCCATCGAGAACGAGGCCTACAGCTATCAGGTCACGGTTACCGACCCAGGCTCGGCCGACACGCAGACCTACACGCTGGTGTCGGGTCCTGCGGGCATGACCATTTCGCCGACCGGCCTTATCAGCTGGACAGCTCCCGCCGGCGTCTACACGAACGCCTCGGTGAGCCTCCGCGTGACCGACTCGGACGGCGGCGTCGGCACGCAGGCGTGGGATATCACCGTGACCATCCCCGACGCAGACAGCGGCGGCGCTCCCGACACCTGCGAGGCCCGCTTTGGCTTCGACGTGAACGACCCTGCCGACGATACGGCCGATCCGGACAACGACGGTCTGACCACTGCGCAGGAGTGCTACGGCCTCACCGACCCGACCTTCTTCTCTGGCCCGCCCGCGCCGAATGCGGTCGAGCCCGTCGACGGCGCAGCCTGGGAGGAGCGTGTTGTGCGCCTGAAGTTCAGCAACGTGGATGACCCGGATGGCGTAGCGCTTACCTACCAGTGCGAACTCTACTCGGAGGTCGAACTGACGAATCAGGTCTGGCAGCAGGAGGGCGTGGAAGAGGATATCAACCGCGACACCTCGATTTGCTCGGTCGACGCCGCGCTCACGGACGACACAACCTACTGCTGGCGTGTGCGTGGTGTGACCTCGGACGTCGACGGGACCTGGTCGGAGCCGGCCTGCTTCTTCTACAACCTCTCGAACTCGGTCCCGACGACGCCGCGCGGCATCGCGCCGGTTGGCACCATCTCGACCCAGTCGCCGCTCTTCGAGATTGAGAATGCCTCCGACCCCGAGGGCCGTCCGCTCAGCTACGCCTTCGCGCTCTACCGGGGCACGCTGCCCGTGGCCGACAACCTGCTCTTCGAGACGCTCGCGCCCTCGGGCGAGGGTTCGGGCACGACCATCGACACCGGGCTCACGCTCGACAACCGCGAGAACTATATCTGGCGCGTGCGGGCCTTTGACGGCTCGGCCTACGGTCAGTTCGACTCACGCACCTTCCGGGTGGAGGCCAGTTCTGCCGCGCCCAGCCAGCCCGTGATTGTCTCGCCCGCCAGCGGCACTTCGCAGGCAGCAACTTCGCAGGCCAACCTTGTCTGGGAGGCCAGCACCGACCCCGACGGCGATGCGGTCACCTACGAGGGCGAGTTTGTAACCGGCGCCTTCCCGGGCACCGACGCCTACAACTTCCGCGGCGTAGGCGGAGCGGGCGCGACTGTCTCGGTCGTTGTGCCGCGGCCGCTCGTCCCCGGCGTAACCTACTCCTGGCGGGTCCGCGCCACCGATGGCGGCGCCACCTCGACCTTCGCCGAGGCGACCTTCACGGTGCGGGGCGCCAACACGGCACCCACGACGCCGGTGCAGATCTCGCCCATCGGTCGCGACGTCGTTGTCTCCCCTGACGCCACCTTTACGCTGACGGCGCAGAACGCGATTGACCCCGACGCGGACCAGCTCATCACCTACGACTTCCAGGTCTCGCCGGTGCTCACCATCACCGACCAGGGCGGTTGGAAGCGGCTCAATGTGCGCCAGGGTGCCGATGGCACCACCTCCGTACTCTTCGATGAAGACCTGCGACCGTCGACCTACTACTGGCGCGTGCGGGCCAGCGACGGCGTGGCCCAGTCTGCCTGGTCGGAGACCGGCGTCTTTAAGCTCGACTTCGAAGAGGCCGACGCTGGTGATGCCGATGCAGGTACAGACGGTGGCACCACCGATGCGGGCGGCGACGCCGGCACCCCGAACCTGGGCGGCTCGCTGCAGCCTGCCAGTGGCTGCTCCGCGGCTGGCTCCGGCTTCTCGCTCTGGATGCTCGCTCCGCTTCTGCTGCTGATTACCCGCCGCAGACGCTCCCGCTAACCGCCTGCGCGGAGTCTGCTCCGCGTAGAGCGCTACCTCGCAAGGTGCCATGGCCTCTCTCTCCGATCCGGTACAGCGCGAATCGAACAAGCCCCCCATCTTCGTCATGGGTGTCTTGGACTACCAGCTCTTCCAGCAGAGCCTGGCTTCGCTGGTGGAGCGGGCACGAAAGCCCGCCGGAGCCGCGGAGACGGTCGGCACACTGCGGGCGCTTGTCTCCGGGATCGCCGACAAGGGGGCCAGGGACCTTGCAGCAACCCACCTCGACCGAATGGAGTCGTCGCTCTCCAACAACCGGTGGAACCGTGCTGCAGCGGGCCAGATTCTGGAGTTGGCCTGCGTTGACGAGGCTGTGCAGCTGCCCGACCTCGCCGGGCAGTTCGAGAAGGTTTCGCCCTTCCTCTACGCCTGGAACCCAGACGTTGCGGAACACATCTTCACCTTCCTCCACTTTCTCTCCGACCGGACGCTTCCCTGGGCGACGACGGTCGAGTGCTGGCGTGCAGCGCTGCCGCCGACCGATGTGACTGTGCATGCGGAGGCCTTCGGAGCGCTCACGCCTCGCGAGCTCGGTCGCATCATGACGGAGGCCGAAAACGGCGAAGTCTTCGGGCCGGCTGACATCGAGGAGCTGACCGTCTGGTGGACTGCAGTGCGGCGCGTCGTGCGGCTGTCGGAGCGGCTCGAACGGGGCGTCTTCGTGGCCACCCGCTACCCCATCAACTGAGGCTGCTCAGCGGTCGCCTTCGAGGAGCCGCTGCACCGCATCGCGGACGGGCGTCGCACCGGAGAGCGCGTCGTGCACGGCCTGCGTCATCGGCACGGGAATCCCGCGGAGCGCTGCGGCCTTGACGACCGCTGCGGCCACCTCCGGTCCGAGCGCATCAGAGAAAGACTCCGACGCGGAGCTGCTGCCCGTGCGGCCCACGATCTGGCCGAGCGCGTAATTGGGCTCAATGCGGCGGACCGAGTCGATGGTGCGCCCCAGGCCTGCCAGCCCGGAGAAGGTGGCCGGCGAGGCGCCAAAGGCCTGCCCTACCCGCATGGCCTCGGCGAAGCCCCGCGTGACGAGGATGGAGTGGGCTGCCTCGCCAAGGCCGAGCCCGTCGCACATGCCGGCGAGCAGCGTGGTGACCTGGCTGAGCGCGGCGGCGTACTCCACGCCCTCGATGTCTGGAGTCGATTCGACGACAATGGAGCGTGAGGCGAAGACGGCTCGAACTGCAGCGATGACGCGGGGATAGGCGCTGCCTACGACAACTGCGTTCGGGCGGCCGGCGAGCATGTCGGCGACGTGGGCAGGACCTGCCATGACGCCAACCTGACGGATGGCCGAGAGGCTGATGAGGCGCTGCGAGACGCGCCGGAGCCCGGTGCCGTCGAGCGTGTGGATGGCGTGGACAACCTGATGGGCGCCGTCGAGTTCGGAGGCGATGCGCTCAAAGACGCTGGGAAAGTAGTCGCGGGAGGTGGTGACGAAGAGCAGCGTGCAGGCGGCGGGCAGTGCGGCAGGGTCGGTGGTGACCTCCACGCCGGCGTGCAGCGAGGCCAGTTCCGGCACAATCTGGGTCGCGTGACGGGTGGAGCGGAGCTCGGCGGCCCGGTCTTCGAGCGAGGTGTAGAGGAGCACACGGTGGCCGTGGCTGGCGACGACATGGGCGAGCCCAATACCGACGCGGCCCGCGCCGATGATGCCGATGGCGGTGCGCTGTGACTCAGCCATGGCCGTACCCTCCCGTGCCTTCGGCCAGCTCGTTCTCGAGCCCATATCCCCGCAGGCGGTTGCCATAGAAGTAGACCAGCTGCGGCTCGCTCACCTGCACATAACCCTCGACGAGTTCGGCGACAGCCGGCTTGTGGTAGGTCGCCCAGCCGTCGGCGGCGGCTCGGAGCAGCGTCACGGGGTCGAGCGCTGCGGCCTCTGGCGAGAGCCGGATACGGCCCGCGTCGGCCTCACGTCGCAGGAGCCTCGCAAGCCTTTCGACCTCGCCGGAGAGGACCGAGGTAGAGATGCGGAGCCCGCGGGCAAAGCGGAAGAGCGCGTAGAAGTCCCACGAGCCATGCTTGCGTCGCAGGTGCTCGTAGAGCGCGAAGGAGACGATGTGGAGCGGCGAGACCGTGTTGTTCCGCATGAAGGTCTCGACGAGCCGTCCGCCCAGCTCATGCGTGTACTGGCGGTCGCGATCGCGGTCGATGGCCGGCTTTCCGCCGACCCAGAGATAGCGCCTCGTGTCGAGCACCTGTCCCGCCGGTCCGACCGAGCGGCCGAGCTCGTCGAGTTCGTTGCCGAAGACATCGGTGGGATTGCAGAAGCGGAGGCTGATGGGCGCCTCTTTGTCGAGCGCGTCTTGGATGAAACGGGCGACGCGGGCCGGCTGATGAAACTCGTCCTGCTCGATGATGGAGCGCCCTTTGCCGCGATGGCGGAGGTGGTCCTCGATGAGCGTGTTGGCCTCGAGCACATGGGTGTAGTTGATGACGACCGGGACAACGAAGACCTCGGGCCGGACCATGCCGGTGGTCACATTTCGGACGTAGGCGCCGACGACGGAGCCGAGCAGTCCGAGCTTGAGTTGCTGCTCAATCTGGTTGGTGCGGCTCCGCTTGCCGGCGGCGAAGAAGAGGCCCGGGTAGCCGCGCTCAATGAGGCACTGTGAGAGCTCGGTGAGGACGACCTTGTAGAGTTTGTGTTCGAGCCGCCGGTCCACACGGTAGGCGCCGAGGTTGCGCATGAAGGCGGCGGTCAGCGGGTTGTCGAAGAGGCTGACTTCGGCGCCGTAGGCAACGGCGGGGAGCCCTGCGTGATGGATGGCCCAGCCGATGAGGAGGTTGTCCATGTGGCTGGAGTGGGTCGGCACGAAGACGAGCGTTCCGCGCTGCGCGAGGCGGCGCAGATGCTCGATGTTGCCCTCGATGCGGACCCGGTCTGCGAGCCCGGAGAGGCTGCCGCCGCCGCCGAGCATGGACCAGCGCGCCTCGCTGGAGAGCGCGAGCGCGATGCCTGCGGGGATCACACCGGTCGCCAGCCAGTAGGCTGCCTGTGAGAAGTGGCCGATGGCGTCGGTGGCATACTTTTCGCTCACCCGGCGGAGCTCTTCGAGGCTGTCTTCGTCGCGGGCGCGGGAGACGGTCTGGGCCAGCTTGCGCCAGTAGAGCTGCTTGTCGGCAGGCAGGCCGCGCTCCTCCATGCGTGCGAGCTCCACATGGGCGGCCTCGCTGAGCAGCGCCTCCACGGTGTATTCGAGGCGGGTGGCCGACTCGAAGGCAACGCGGCGTGCGACCCGCTCCACAACCTCGCGGCAGATGGCCTCGCGCTCGTTGTTGAGGCGGGAGATCGGCGACCGGGTACGAAGCGTCGCGGGGAGGAGGTCTGAGAGTGACACGGCGGCTCCGGCGGCGGACTAGCGGGAGAGGTGCACGCGCCGGAGGTCGCCGGTGATGTTCTTCTGCATGGCCTCGTTGGTGCCGCCGCCGATGCTCAGCAGGATGGCATCGCGAAGCAGGCGCTCGACCCGATACTCGCGGGTGTAGCCGTAACCGCCGAGGGTCTGGATGGCCATGCGGGCGACCTCTTCGGCGGTCATCGTGGCGACCAGCTTGGCGGCTGCGGCGCCGAGCGAGTTGCGGCGGTCTGGGTGCATCTCGAGGGCCACCTTGTAGATGAGCGCGCGAGCGGCCTCGGTCTTGGCGTAGCTCTCGCCGATGAAGCGCTGCATCTGGCCGAAGGCGCTGAGCGGCTGGCCGAAGGCCTGGCGCTCGGCAATGGCATACTTGGCGAGGATGTGGTGGCTCTGCATGGCGATGCCGGTTGACATGGCGCCGAGTGCGACCCGCTCGATCTCGAGGTTGCGCATCATGTGGACCATGGCGCCGCCCTCTTCGCCGATGCGGTTTTCGACGGGCACGCGGCAGTCTTCAAAGATGAGCTGCGCGGTGGGCGACTGGCGCATGCCCATCTTCTTCTCCTTCTTGCCGACGGAGAAGCCGGGGAAGCTGCGCTCGACGATGAAGGAGGTGACGGAGCGGGGGTTGCTGCGGTCGAGCTTGGCATAGACGAGGAAGGCGTCACCGACGGTGGCGTTGGTGATCCACTGCTTGGTGCCGTTGAGGATGTAGTCGTCGCCATCGCGCTGGGCGTGGGTGGTCATGCCGAGCACGTCAGTGCCGGCGCCGGGCTCCGACATCGCCATGCCGGCAATCCAGGTGCCGTCGATGACCTTGGAGAGATACTTCTCACGCTGGCGAGCGTTGGAGGAGAAGTAGAAGTTGTTCACGAAGAGGATTTCGTGGGCCAGGTAGGAGAGCGCGAAGGCGGGGTCGAAGCGGCTCAGCTCTTCGCAGATGATGGTGAGGGCGACGGCATCGAGGCCCAGGCCGCCATCTTCCTCGGAGACGGTGACGCCGAAGAGACCGAGCTCGGTCGCGAGGCGGCGGAAGAGGGGCTCGTTGAACTTCTCGTGTTCGTCGGCCTCGTCGGCCTGCGGGTCCACATGGGCCTCGGCCCACTTCGAGACGGTCTCCCGGAGCTGCTTGTGTTCGGGACGCGGATTGTAGAGGTCAAACGGGGCACCAGACATCTTCCACCATCGCTAGAGAATGGAGCAACGGCGGCGGTGTAACAACGCGCCGCGCGGACGGCAATTCTTGACGGAGCATCCGGGTTCGCGCCAGAGTGCGCATCCGCGGCAAGCCGTCGCGCAGACAGGTTCGGACGACGACACGATGATGCAAACGCTGGTGAGTCTCTGTTTCTGGACGTCGACCGTGTCGATCATCATCGTCGGAAGCATCCTGCTCATCCCCGTGTTTCTGCTGACGGTGTTGTTCGACCCGCGTCGCTACATCACGGGCCGGTACTGGCGGAACATGGCGGTGCTCTGCGTCGCCGCGACGCCCTACTGGAACTTCTCGGTGGCGCAGCCGATCCCCGCCTACCGGCCGCGCAAGGCGGTGGTGGTGAGCAACCACGAGTCCAACGGCGATGCTTTCTTGCTGAGCCACCTCCCCTGGGAGATGAAGTGGCTGAGCAAGTCGTCGCTCTTCTCCATCCCCTTCTTCGGCTGGTGCATGAGGATGGCGGGCGACATTCCGCTTTCGCGCGGCCAGCGCAACTCGACGGCGGTAGCGATGGCTTTTGCGGCGGAGTGGCTCAAGAAGGGCATGTCGGTGATGGTCTTTCCGGAAGGGACGCGGTCGCCCAACGGGACCATGCTGCCCTTCAAGGACGGAGCCTTTCGACTGGCCATTGAGCATGGAGCAGATGTGCTGCCCATCGCGATTGGAGGCACCCGCGACGCGGTGCCAAAGGGGAGCTGGAAGGTGGGTCGGACGCGGGCGCTGGTGAAGGTGGGTGAGCCCATCTCCACACAGGGGATGACCCTCGATGATGTGGAGTCGCTCAAGGCCGAGGCGCGCGCCCGCATCCAGGCGCTCCGAGAGGAGATCGCAGTGATACGCGGCGTATCGCTGCTCGATGCGACTGAGCCACCAGCGGCCTGAAGGCAGTTCGATGCTCGCGCTCCCCGTCGACGATGTCCTCCCCGAAATCCTCGCTCATCATGCAGCGGGGCGGAATGTCGTTGTGCAGGCGCTGCCCGGCGCCGGCAAGACGACGCGGGTGCCGCCGGCTATCGCTCGATCGCTCAAACAGGGCGAGCGGCTGATCATGCTCGAGCCGCGACGCGTTGCGGCCCGTGCGAGCGCAGCGCGCATCGCCAGCGAGCAGGGCTGGACGCTTGGCGATGAGGTAGGCTTCCACATCCGGCACGAACGGCGGGCCTCCGCGAAGACACGGCTGCTGGTGGTGACCGAGGGGCTGCTCGTCCGGATGCTCCTCGACGACCCCTTCTTAGAAGGCGTCAACACCTTGATCTTCGACGAGTTCCACGAACGGAACCTCTCGTCCGACCTGGCGCTGGCTCTCGCACGGCAGCTTCAGCAGGACGCCCGCCCCGACCTCCGCATCATCGTCATGTCGGCGACGCTCGATACCCAGGCCGTCTCCCGCTTCCTCGGAGATGCCCCCGTCGTCTTCACGGCCGGAAGCCTCTTCCCTGTGACCATCAAGCACCTCGGCCGTCCCGAAGAGCGGAAGCTGGAGCATGCGGTCGAGGCGGCCGCGACGCAGGCGCTGCGCGAGACCAGCGGCGACCTGCTCGTCTTTCTGCCGGGCGTGGAGGAGATTCGCCGCGCGGCCGACAAGCTCTCCGTTGTGGCGGCTGCGCAGTCGCTCGACCTTGTGCCGCTCTACGGCGACCTGCCCGGCGCGGAGCAGGACCGTGCGCTGCGGGCAGGCCCGCGCAGGCGGATCGTGCTGGCGACGAATGTGGCCGAGACCTCCATCACGGTCGAGGGGGTGTCGGCGGTGGTGGACGCGGGGCTGGCGCGTGTGATGCGGCTCGACACCGCGACGGGGCTCGACCGGTTGGAGTTGGGGCGCATCTCGCTGGCCTCTGCGAAGCAGCGCGCGGGCCGGTCGGGGCGAACGGGCCCGGGCACCTGCTACCGCCTCTGGTCGGAGCACGATGAGCGGGCCATGCGGGAGTTCGAGGAGCCGGAGATTCGTCGCGTGGACCCGGCGGGTGCGGCACTCTCGTTGCTCTCCTGGGGCGAGGCGGATCCGCGCCGGTTTGGCTGGTACGAGGCACCTGACGCGGCGGCGCTGGAGCAGTCGCTGGAGCTGCTCGAGCGGGTCGGCGCTACCGACAGCGCCGGGCTCACAGCGGTGGGTGCGGTGATGGCTGCGCTGCCGGCTGCGCCGCGGATTGCCCGCATGGTCATCGAAGCGCAGCGGCTGGGTCGCGGGAGGGTCGGCGCGCGGGTCGCCGCGCTGCTCTCCGATCGGGACCCGCTGCGGAGCCGTGAGGGCGCGCGCCACGCCTCGGAGTCAGACATTGTTGATCGGCTGGAGTGGCTTGAACGGGAGCGTTCGCGCGGTGGCGGGAGGCAGCTGCTTGCTGCGGCGGAGCAGCTCGAGCGGGCGGTCGCGGGGCGTGTGAAGGTGGAGTCAGCGGCGGACGGAATCGGGGACGAGGAGGCGCTCGGGCGGGCCGTGCTGGCAGGCTGGCCGGACCGCGTTGCGCGGCGCCGCGAGCCCAGCCAACCGCGTGCGGCGATGACGGGCGGCCGCGGCGTGGTGCTGGCGCCGTCGAGTGCGGTCATCCACTCGGAGCTGTTCGTCTGCGTAAGCCTCGATGCGGGCCGACGCGAGGCGCGGGCGGAGAGTCAGGTCTATCTCGCTCACGGCATTGAGAAGCGGTGGCTTCCGAGCGCGCAGCTCCGCACCGAGCGCAGCTGTGAATTCGACAGCGCAACAGGCGGCGTGCGGGGGTTTGAGCGGTCCTACTACCGAGACCTCGTACTGACGGAACGGGCAGCGCCGGCCGCTGCCGAGGCGGCCTCTTCGGCGTTGGCGAAGGCCTTTGCTGCCAACCCAGACTCCTTTCTGGCAGCGGCAGAGGGCGGCCACGAGCGGCTGCTACAGCGGGTCGGCTTCCTCCGCGAAACCATGCCCGAGCTCGACTGGCCGAGCTGGGATGCAGGCTTCTTCGCAGAGGCGGCAGAGGAACTCTGCATGGGGGCGCGCCACCGTGATGCGATGGGCGACGGCCGTGTCGGCCACCTCCTGATGCGCTCGCTGTCGCCGCCGCAGCGGAGCGCGCTCGATCGCGAGGCGCCCGACAAGCTGCGCGTGCCCAGCGGCGCTGAGCATGCGGTGGATTACACGAACCCTGCTGCGCCCTTCCTTGCCGTCCGCATCCAGGAACTGTTTGGCTGGCCGGAGACCCCGACCGTGGCCTCGGGTCGGGTGCCGCTGGTCCTGCACCTGCTTGCGCCGAACTACCGGCCGCAGCAGGTGACGCGCGACCTGCGCAACTTCTGGAATGTGACCTACGTGGAGGTCCGCAAGGAGATGCGGGTCCGATACCCCAAGCACGACTGGCCAGTCGACCCGTGGAACGCCGTGGCGAGCCGCGGCCCGAAGCGGAGGCCTCCGCCGAGCTAGTTCAGCCGGCGGAGCCCTTCCCCCTCATGCAACTCTGCGGTAGGGGAGCGCTGGATCACGCTGGAGTGAGAATGACATCGGTTCGATTTGCCACTGCCATGTTACCCTGCCTGGTGCTGTTCGCAGCCTGCAGCGAAACCCCTGTTGCACGGGGTCGCGGGGGCTCCGGCGGCTCCGGAGGCTCCGTCGTCGACACAGGTTCGCCGTTGGCCGACACTTCCGCCGACGGCTCCGCGGATGCCGCTTCAGACGCCGGTGAAGGCGCGGACGGTTCCGGCTCGCTCGACGACACGACGCAGGCCGACACCACGATCGATGACACGACGATCGAAGACACGACGCCGGACGACACCGGCACCGTCGACACAACGCCTACCGACACCGGGACTGTCGACACAACGCCCACAGACACCGGCACCGTCGATACAACCCCCACTGACACTAGCACCGTCGATACAACCCCCACTGACACTGGCACCGTAGACACAACCCCCACTGACACTGGCACCGTCGATACAACGCCCACTGATACTGGCACCGTCGATACAACGCCCACTGATACTGGCACCGTCGATACAACCCCGCCCGCCTATGTTTGCGGTTCAGACCCGACCTACACGGGCCAGGTGGGCGGCCTCTTTGCGCCCGCAGGCGGAACCCCGCTGCCCGTCCTCTCCCGCTCTGCCTTCACCTACGGCAACGCGAACCTGAGCAACGTGGCGCTGCAGTTCCCCGT
>CAIQPA010000527.1 GCA_903873545.1 uncultured delta proteobacterium | reverse complement strand
ATCTGGGCCCACTGTCGTGCCAGGTCGAGGGTGCTACGGGTTGCGCCGGAGAACTGGCGCTGCGGTCCTACGCCGCGGAGGTAGTAGCCCATATCGACATCCCGGCCGGACTGGTGGCTGAGGTGGGGCGAGAGCGGGCGACCCTGCGGCCGGCTGAGGTCGCCGATGATGATGCGGGTGCCGCCGGGGAGTGTGTTGCCCACATGGGCGAAGACCGCGACCAGCTCGTTGATGGTGGTTTCGGTACCAAACGAGGCCTCGCGCTCTCGGACCCGCCAGAACTGGCCATCGGGCATGGGGACGCCGTTGGTGAGGCTGCCGCCGCTGGCCCGACCGTTGCTGCGGGAGCGGCGCTCCGGGTCGAACTTGTAGATGACGAGTTCGGCGCCATCGTTCACATGGTTCCTCGAGACGCCCGGGTTGAGCCGCGCGAGCGCCTCAGTGGTGAGGCCGTAGCGGCTTGCGAAGCTGCGCCAGGTATCGCCCTCGATGAAGGTCTCGAAGAGGGTCGAAGGAACGGTGGTCTCGCCGGAGAGGTCGGTGGCAGTGCCAAGGATCTGCATGGCGACCTGAACGCCGAGGTTCTCGATCATGCGGCGATCGCCGGCCTTGGCGATGGCTGCATTGAGCGCGTCGTCGACCTTCTGCTGGGCCTCACGCGTGGCCGTCATGCGGCGGAAGGAGCCGGTCGAGACGGCAGAGGCCTGAACATGCCGAACGCCGGCTAACAGCACCCCGCCCACGAGGAGGGCGAGGACCCAGCTCCACCAGTTGCTCTTCCGCGCGACCGACTTTGCGGTTCGAGCGGGCAACGGTTGGGGGCGGCGGGTGCGCTGCGGCGAAGGGTTCAGGTCGGCTCCCGGGAGGGTCAAAGGGTGGTGCAAATGCAGAAATCCGGCCCGGTATTCCGAGCAAGAGGGGAGGCGCTAGCCGAGGGTCGGAGGGAGATCAACCCCCCGCGCGCACCCCTCCCAAAGTTGTCTACCCCGCATAACTGCTTATCGCGCGCCCCTTTTGACCTCCCAGAGGTAGTCGGGCGTGGGCAGCAGCGGGAGCGAAACGAGGTAGCTTCCGGGGACAAGATCGATCTCAACTTCGATGGTCTCTCCGGCCGCGCCGCCGCCCTCTGCAGCGAGCGACTCTCCCTTGTCGGAGCGGATCCAGAGACCGACCGGCCAGCCCACCTGACGGTTCGCAACACGCACGGTGTAACGGCCGGGAGCAAGCGTCCAGACCTGCTGCGAGCGGGCCGTGAAGGTGGCCATGTTGAGGCTGCGGCAGCCCTCGCGGTCGGCAGCCTCCTGCGGCGCGGCCTCCTGTTCGGCGATCCGGCAGGGGAGCGGGGTGAGAACAATCACGCGGCGGTCACCCTCCTTCTCCACACGGCCAAGCCGCTCGGCGTTGACGGTCTCGGCGGCAGCGAGGCGCATCTCGGCGGGGAGCCGGAGCAAACGGTCTTCCGGGTGGGGGTCGGGCGCCGGATCGCGCCGGGTAAGTGAACGACCGGCGGGTGGCAGGTCGGCGGAGGCGGAGGTGCCGGAATCGGATGATGCGTCGCCAGAGCCCTCGGCTGCAGACGCGCTGAAGAGGCCGCCGATGGCCGATGCAGATCGGCCCGGCAGGCTGCAGGCGCAGAGCGCGAGCAGCAGCGCGACAAGGCTAAGGCGCAACGCCGCCATACCTGCGGTCCCGGCCGGCGAACTGGACGAGGCAGCTGTCGAAGTCGGCTTCGGTCCAATCGGGCCAGGCGATGGGCTCGATGACGAACTCGGCATAGGCGCTCTGCCAGAGGAGGAAGTTGGAGATGCGGACCTCTCCGCTGGTGCGGATGACGAGGTCGGGGTCGGGGATGTCGCCGGTCCAGAGGTGGGCGCGGAAGGCGTCGGCGGTGACCTCATCGGGGGCAAGGCGGCCGGCGGCAACTTCTCGGGCGAGGGACTGCGCCGCGGCGACGAGCTCTTCGCGGCCGCCGTAGGAGACGGCAACGACGAGCTGCATGGCTTCGTTGGAGGCGGTGACCTGCTCCAAGGCCTCAACGGCGGCGAGCACCACCTCGGGCAGCCGGCTCCGCTCGCCGATGACGCGGAACCGAATCTGCTTGTCGAGCAGCAGGTTGCGCTCCGACTCGCAGAACTCGACCAGGAGCGACATCAGGCTCTCGACCTCGTCGCCGGGTCGGGCCCAGTTCTGGGAGCTGAAGGCGTAGAGGGTGAGGACGCCGATGCCGAGCTCGCGGGCGCGGGTGACGGCCATTCGGACCGTCTTTGCACCCTGACGGTGACCCTCCGAGCGGCTCTGGCCGCGCCCCGTCGCCCAGCGTCCGTTGCCATCCATGATGATGGCGACATGGCGCGGGAGCTGTTGAGCTGGGAGGGGGGATGGGCGCATGCGTCACCTTTGTCGGAACCCTGCCTCTAAGCCAAGCGGCTCCACTTTGCCAAGCGCGCAGAAGGCCGACGCGCTGAGGTCCCGTTTGCCTGCTTGGACGCGCCTGCAGGCTTGCCGCGGTGCGGGGGTTCGGGGTAAGGCGGGCCACCTCAGACCCGAGACCGGAGCGAACCATGATTTTGTGCCGCGAGAGCATCCTGGAGGCGCACGCCGACGGCCGCATCGTCATCGACCCCTTCGACGCGGAGCTGGTGGGCATCAACTCGGTTGATGTGCGGCTGGGCGGAGAAGTCTTCGAGCTGGTGGGGAGCGATATCCGCGACCTCTACGCGCCCGACGACAGCCGCTGGCGGAAGGTAGAGCCGGTGACCGTTGCCCAGCTTCGGGCCTTGAACCCCGGCTTCGGCGGCACAACGCTCCGCGACGACGACCTCTGCTTTGTCTTCCGGAGCGGCGGCTTCTACCTCGCGACCACGCTGGAGGCGATCGGCACCGCGGCCCTCCCCGGCGGCGCAGCCGACGGCGAGGCGCTGGTGCCCGAGATGAAGGCCCGCAGCACCGTGGGCCGTCAGGGGCTGACGGTCGCGCTCTGCGCAGGTCTGGGCGACGTGGGCTACACGAGCCGCTGGGCGCTCGAGGTGCGGGTGGTGGACTACGGCGATGTGCCGGTCGCCGTCGGCACGCCCGTCGCCCAGGTGGTCTTTCACACCGCCACACCGACCGACGCCGCCTACGAGGGGGCAACCCGCTATCAGCATGCCGGCGCGGTGAAGTTCCTGCCCAAGCCGCTGAAGATTCGCAGGCCCGGCGAGGGCTGATTGACAGCCTGCAGGCCGAACCGTACCTCGAGATCCTCCGCGCGCCGCCCGAGCAGCCCATGACCCGCATCGCCCTTCCCCTCATCCCCGATACCGCGCTGCCCTCGAGCCGCAAGTCGGGACCGGCGCGTCCGTCGCTGGAGGAGTCGCCGGCAGGCAAGCGCCCCGACTGGCTACGGGTGCGGCTGTCGCTCAACGACCAGTTCTTCGATGTGCGCGACCTGGTGCACAAGGCGGGCCTCCACACCGTCTGTGAGAGCGCCTCCTGCCCCAACATCGGCGAGTGCTGGTCGAGCCGCTCGCTCACCTTCATGATCCTCGGCAATGTCTGCACCCGGAGCTGCGGCTTCTGCGACGTCGCGACCGGCAAGCCGGGCTCGGTCGATGTCGACGAGCCCCGCCGCGTGGGCGCTTCGCTCTCCAAGCTCAACCTCCGCTACACCGTTATCACCAGCGTTGACCGCGACGACCTCCCCGACGGTGGCGCCGCCATCTGGGCCGAGACCATCCGTGAGATCCGGGCCCAGGCACCAGGGACCCAGATTGAGGTGCTGACACCCGACTTCAAGGGGTCACTTGACGATCTGGCCACGGTGGTCGCGGCCGGCCCCGACGTCTTTGCCCACAACATCGAGACGGTCGAGCGGCTCCACCGGCTGGTCCGTCCGCAGGCCAAGTATGAGCGCACCCTCGCCGTGCTCCGCCACGCCCGCTCGCTCGGTGCCGTCACCAAGTCGGGCATCATGCTCGGCCTTGGCGAGACCGACGACGAGGTGGTCGAGACCATGCGCGACTTGGCCGCGGCCGGCGTCGAGATCGTCAACCTGGGCCAGTACATGCGGCCGAGCAACAACCACCTGCCGGTGATGCGCTGGGTGCGGCCAGAGGAGTTCGACGCGCTCAAGGAGCGGGGCATGGCCTTCGGTTTTGCCCACATCGAGGCGGGGCCGCTGGTGCGGTCGAGCTACCGGGCCGATCAGCAGGCCAAGGCCGCCAACCTGGCGCGGCTGCAGGGAGGGGCGCCATGAGCGAGACAGTCTGCAAGCGATGCCGCGGCGTGAAGGCGCTGCCGTCGGCGGCACCCGGCTTCGACACGGCCGTCGCCGTGGGCTGCCCGAGCTGCACCCGGGTGGCCGACTGCCCGACCTGCGAGGGCACCGGCTTTGTCTTCGTCTGGGGAAAGCATGGCGGCCCGGTGGCCAACCGCTGCCCGGACTGTGCGGAGGTGCGCAAGCGGATGAAGCAGTTCGACGAGGCGCTTGTGCCGCGTCACTTCTGGGATGCGGCCTGGTCCGACTTTGAGCGTGGCGAGCCGGGCATCCGTGACGCGGCGCTGATGCTGCGGCGCCGCATCGATGAGGGGTTCCGGCCGGGCGATGCAGGTGTGGTCCTCTCGGGGCCGCCGGGGCTGGGCAAGACGCGCCTTCTCTGTCGGGTCATCCGGGCGCTGTCGCTCGAGAGGGGCTACCGGGTGCGCTATGTAGAGTTTGCACACCTGCTGTCGGAGCTCCGCGCGGGGTTCGAGCGGGGCGTGGGCGAAGGGGAGCTGATCGGCGAACTGGTAGCGATGCCGGTGCTGGTCATCGATGAGCTCGGCAAGAAGGCCGTCACGGAGTGGCAGGCCGGCATCCTCGATGAGATCATCAGCAAGCGGTACAACCGTGAGGTCTCGACCTTCTTCGGCACCAACCTGCACCGCGACCGGGCGGCGGCGACCCGCGCGGGCGCAGGCGGCGGCGTGGCGGTCGCGACGCTGGCCGACCGTATCGACGACCGCATCGTGAGCCGCATCGACGAGATGGCACGCTTCGTCCGGATTGAGGGGACAGACCAGCGCCCGAAGCACCGCCGCGACGACTGAAGCGCGGGGCTCATGGGCCTACCGCGACGACTGACGCGCCGCGTCAGCACCATTGATGCTTGGAGCAGAACAGATTGTCCCGTAGAGTGGAGATCTGAATCCTCTCATCGGGTGCTGCCATGCGTCGTCTTCTCCTCCTTGGGCTGCTCTGTCTTACCGCCTGTTCGACCTCCGACGTCGGCAGTTCGGCCACCCTCACCGCCTGTACGACGGGTGCTGACTGTGCCTCTGACGAGCTCTGCATCGAGCAGGTCTGCACGCCTATCGATGAGGTCGATGCGAGCGGCGCCGACACCACGGCCGATGTCGATACGACGCCCGACGTGACCCCCGACACGACCCCCTTTGAGCCCACCCCCTGCACCTCAGCGGCAGACTGCGAGAGCGGCTACTGCGTGCCGACACGCGACGGCAACCTCTGCACGGTGGCCTGCAACGGCCCCTGCCCCATCGAGGGCTGGATATGCCGACTCGTGCAGAGTTCGGGCTCCGACGTGGCGCAGATCTGCATGCCGCCCGACAACGCCCTCTGCAGCCCCTGCAACGCCGACGTCGACTGCGACGGCCTGGCCAACCTCTGCCTCGAGAACCTCGACGGCACCTTCTGCGGCATCGACTGCTCGACCACAAACGCCTGCCCCGAAGGCTTCCGCTGCCAGGATGTGACCCGATTCAACATCCGCAACGAGCCGGTGAACTTCCGTCAGTGCACCCCCGTCACCAACACCTGCTCGGGCTGCTACGACCAAGACAACGACGGCTACGGCATCGGCGCCCGCTGCGCCGGCTCCGACTGCGACGACCTCAACCCGGGCGCCTACGAGGGCCGCATCGAGCTCTGCAACGGCACCGACGACGACTGCGACGGCAACGCCGACGAAGACTTCGACCTCAACACCGACCCGCTCCACTGCGGCGACTGCGGCACCGTCTGCAACGCGGTCCGCGGCACGGGCGGCTGCGCTGAAGGCCTCTGCGTCGTGACTGCCTGCGAGACGGGCTACTTCGACGCCAACGCCGACTTCCTCGACGGCTGCGAGTATGCCTGCACCCCGAACGCCGACACGGGCGGCATCGAGGCCTGCAACGGCATCGACGACGACTGCGACGCGCAGGTGGACGAAGACTTCGACCTGCAGCGCGACAACAGCAACTGCGGCGTCTGCGGACAGAGCTGCACCGTGAACAACGGCGCCGCCCACTGCGAGTTTGGCGGCTGCGTCCTCGACGGCTGCGAGGGCACCTTCCGCGACTGCAACCTCCTGCCGCTCGACGGCTGCGAGAGCGACCCGCAGACCGACCCCGACCACTGTGGCAGCTGCGCCCGCGCCTGCGAACTCGAGGGCGCGATCCAGGCCTGCGTCGCCGGTGACTGCGCCGTCGGCGGCTGCCAGACCGGCCGCGCCGACTGCGACACCGTGCCCTTCAACGGCTGCGAGATCGACATTCTCAACGACCCGCTCCACTGCGGCGCCTGCGACATCGACTGCTCCTTCGCCGACGGCACGCCCGACTGCACCGCAGGTGCCTGCGGCGTCGCCACCTGCAACGGCACCCTCGCCGACTGCAACGGTCTCTACAGCGACCTCTGCGAGATCGACACCGCGGCAGACAGGGCCAACTGCGGCGGCTGCGGCCGCGTCTGCGACGAGACCAACACCGACGCCGTCTCCTGCGGCTTCCTCGGCTGCCAGATTGACCTCTGCTCCGCCGGATGGGGCAACTGCGACGGCCTGGTCGGCAACGGCTGCGAGCAGGATACGCTCGAGTCATTGGACCACTGCGGCGGCTGCGGCCTTGTCTGCGACCCGCCCGGCGCGGCCGGCTACTGCGCGGAGGGAACCTGCCGTTTCGACGCCTGCCTCGACGGCTACCGCGACATCGACGGCGACCCCTCCAACGGTTGCGAGTATGGCTGCGTGCCCCTCTCCGATACCGATGAGCCCGACGACACCGGCCTCGATGCCAACTGCGACGGAATCGACGGCGACGTGGCCCGTGCGGTCTTCGTCTCGGCCTCGGGCAGCGACCGCAACGGCGGCCTGAACCCGGGAGACCCGGTCCGTTCGCTCGCCAAGGCGCTCGACGTCGCCAACACCACCGCCGGCCGCAACCAGGTGCTGGTCACCCTCGGCTCCTTCACCGGTTCGGGGCTCACGGTCTCCACCCCCGTCAGCATCTACGGCGGCTACGCGCTCACCTATTCAGGTCGCGGCGCGACCCGCTCGGTCTTCACCTCCACCTCTCCGGTCGCGCTCACCTATTCCGGCATCGGTGACCGGACCACGCTCGACCGCATGACGATCCAGTCGGCCAACCAGACGGCGCCGGGCGCCGAGTCGGTGGCCGTGGCGGTCGCCAACGCGGGAGGATTCTTGACGATTCGTAACGCCCTGCTCCGCGCAGGCACGGGAGGCTCTGGCTCCAACGGTGCGCCTGGCGTCTCAGGCGCAAGCGGCAACAGTGGCGTCACAGGTGGCGATGGCTGCGACGGCAACTGCAGCGGCCGAAGCGGCGCGACGGCAGGCGCCTCGCCGGGCGGCGGAAACGGCGGCCGCGGGCCCTACCGAGGCGCGGGCGATGGAGGCGGCGCGGGCGCACCGAACGGCTCGGCCTGCGGCGGCTACGGCGGCGGTGGTTCTGGCGGCGGTGGCCTCGGCTGCAGCGACGGCAATCCCAACGCGGGTAGCCAGGGCGGCAACGGCTGCGACGCACCAAGCGGCAGCAACGGAACACCCGCAAACGGAACTGGCAGTTTCGCAGGCATCGACTGGGTACCCTCAGACGCAGCGTCAGGTACCAACGGTGCGACAGGCGGTGGCGGCGGTGGCGGTGGCGGTGGCGGTGGTGAAGACTGCGGCGGCTTCATCGGCATCGGCGTCTATCGCGGCACAGGCGGCGCAGGCGGCTCAGGCGGCGGCGGCGGCGGCGGCGGGTCCGGCGGCCAAGCCGGCGCAAGCGGTGGTGCCTCGGTGGCCCTCATCATACTGAACAGCACCCTGCGTCTGGAGACCACGCTGCTGCAGACCGACGGCGGCGGCCGCGGCGGAGCCGGCGGCAACGGTGGAGCAGCAGGCGGCGGTGCCAATGGCGGTGCCGGCGGCGGTTGTGGCTCCTCGACCTGTGGCTCCGGCGGCCGCGGTGGCAACGGCGGCCGTGGCGGCTCCGGCGGCTGCGGCGGCGGCGGCGCGGGCGGCCCCTCGGTGGGCATCCTCGGCGTCGACAACGCCAGCGTGCGGCTCATCGACACCTCCTTCGCCGTCGGTGGCCCCGGCTCGGGCGGCACCTCGCCCTGCGGCAACAACGGACAGGACGGCCTCAATGCCGAGACCTCGCGCCTGACCCTGCTCTGATTCCGGCCGATTCCTCTGCGCCCCACGAGGCAGCACGATGCCCCACAGCGAACATATCCTGGCCGACTGCTGGCTCACCGCCAGCCTGACCGTCGACGAAGCCGAGCAGCTCCTCACGCGCTGCACCCTGCGCCTTCTCCAGGCAGGCGAGCAACTGTTTGAGTCTGGCACGGCGTCGCAAGACCTCTGGTTTGTGCGCTCCGGCGCCATCGAGCTGACCGCCGACGGCGTGACGACTTCCAAGCCGGTACGGGTGGAGCATCCTGCCACGCTCTGCGACATGAGCCTGCTCTCGCCCGGCCCGCACAGCGTGACCGCCAAGGCTGTCGAGCCCACCCGGCTCTACGGCTTGAGCCACGAGGCCTTTCTCGCACTCAAGCATGAGGCGCCGAGCGCTGCAGCCAAGTTGCTGCGGGCCCTCGCACCGACGCTCGCGGCACGGCTGCGCTCCTGCAACGACCGCACCGAGTCGGCCACCATGGAGCGCCAGCTCAACCTGGCAGCGGCAGGCACCACGCTGGGCGGCGCCGGCGGGGGACACCTCCAGGCGATGGCCGACCAGCTCATCGCCGAGGGCAGCCGCGCCCCTTCGACCACCCGTATGCCGAGCCAGAGCCAGGAGGCGCGCGGCAGCGACCGGGGCCGGCCCACGACGCAGAAGCTTGAGTCCGAGCCAGAGAAGCCCGGCATGTTCGGCCGCTTCAAGCAGGTGCTTGCCGGCAAACCCGACACCAAGGGGCGCCCATGAACGAGCTCACGCCCCAGACACTCCGGCGGGTGGAGCTGCTCCGCGACCTCGATGAGCGGGAGCTCTCGACCCTCTGCACGGTCCTGGTCCGTGAGCCGAGCCGCGCGCCCGGCACCATCATCTGCGCCGAAGGCGAGCAGGGCCGCTGCTGCTACCTGCTCCTGTCCGGCTCTGTTGACGTCGTGAAGCGGCTGCCCAACGGCACAAGCCACGTGATCGCCACCATCCGGCAGCACCAGTTCTTTGGCGAGGTGGCGCTCATCGACAGCGCGCCCCGCTCCGCCAGCTGCGTCGCCCACGACGCATGCGAAGTCGCCCGTTTCGAGCGGGCAGAGTTCGACCGGCTCATGCAGGGCGGCTCGGTCTTTGCCGTCCGGTTTGCCAGCAGCATCGCCACCAGCCTCGCAGGCCAGCTCCGCAATGCACACCGCCGGCTCGGCATGTCGCTGCAGGCGCTCAACCGGGCCACGGTCTCGTCACGCACCGTCGAGAGCCGCGGCTACTTCCTCGGCATGGAGGCGCAGGTCGATGGCAGCGGTCACGCGGGCGATTGATGCGCCCTCGTCAGAATTGGAATAGGGGCAGCGTCGCAGCGTCTTGTCCCCACGCCGCTCCCGTACGAACCAAGGTGCACCATGTGGTCGCTCTGTAACGCTCTGCTCGCCGCCTCCTTCCTGACCGCGCCCAACCCTGCACCGGTTGACGAAGGCTGCCTGGCACAGACCAAGCCGGCTGCAGCAGCCGCAGCCGTGCCGCCCCGGTTGGCCACGCCCGCAGAGGTGGTCGACGCGCTGCAGCGCTCCTACGAGGGTGTCCGAGACTACACGGCGAGTTTCACGCAGGAGCTGACGAACACGGCGGCCGGCGAGACGACCCGTTCGCAGGGGACCCTCTACTTCAAGAAGCCGGGCAAGATGCGGTGGGACT
>CAIQPA010000526.1 GCA_903873545.1 uncultured delta proteobacterium | reverse complement strand
TTGGTCGACTCGTCCGAAGTGATGGAGATATCGCCCGAGAAGGTCGCCGTGATTGCTCCGCGGGGCGCGGCCGCTCCACCATCGCCACCCGCGGCTCCCTGATCGCCCGCACGCCGGCGAACAGCCGCGCCTCCTGCGGCCTGCTCGCGAGACTGCTCTACATTCTGCGTCAGCGACTGCAGCGTCGAGGCGAGGTCGGGCGCCGAGGCGTTCTCGAGGAAGACAACATGCACCTGCCCCTCGCCCGGGATGGGCACATCGAGCTGCTTGGCGAGCTCGACGATGCGCTCGTAGGAGCGCTGGTTGGCGATGACGATGAGCTGGTTGGTCCGCTTGTCGGAGATGATCTGCGAGACCGACACAGACTTCGGGCTCTCGCTCCCGCCGCTCTCGGCCGCAACGGGTGCCGCAGCATCCTTGCCAGCTTCCCGCCGACGGGCCGGCGCAGGTGTGGGCGACGAAGGCGCAGCCTTGCCGCTCTCGGTCGGCTTGAAGATCTCGAGAAGCGTACTCTTGAGCTGTTCAGCGTCCGAGTACTGGACCTGATACATGTTGATCTGCTCTTGGCCGCCGGGCACGTCGAGCAGGTCCAGAATGCCGAGCAGCCGCTTGAGGTTGAGCCCGTTCTCCGTGATGATCAGCGTGCCGGTCGGCTCGTAGGGGACAATCTGCGCCTGCGGCGACTTCATGGCGTCGATGACCGGTTGCACGGTCGAGATGGCCACATGCTCGAGCTGCACGATATGGGTGACCATCTGGTCGTCAGACGGGATATCCGAACGGCTGCTCGACGGCTTGAGCGGCTCCCGGCCGGCGCTCTCGGCCTCCACAATCTTGAGGAAGTTCCCGAAGGGGATGGTGGTCAGCCCGTTCATCCGAAGGGCAGCCTGGAAGGCCCTGTAGGCATCGCCGATCGAGACCGGCTTCGGCGAGATGATGGTGATCTTCTTGCTGCTGCTGATGGTGTCCGCGATGATGAAATTGCGGCCCGTCAGCGCCGAGATCCACATCACCACGTCGGAGAGCTCAGCCTGGCTGAAATCGATGTTGACCCGGACATTGGAGGGCGGGTTGGCGGGGTTCCACGGCTCGACGAAGTTGGGGTTGATCTGCCCTGCATCGGGCGCGATCTGCTCCACGGTCACAACGGGCGGCCCGGACGGCGCAGGGGGCTTGGCGGGCGCCACGCTCCGCGGTGCGGGCGCGGGTGCGGGTGCAGCACCGGTAGCGGGAGCGGCAGCAGGCGCCGCCGCAGCGGGAGCAGCCGGCGCGGGTGCAGGCGGCTGAGGCCGGTTGACACGTGAGATTCGCCCGGCCTTGGCCCCCGTCGTCGTCGGCGGCGGCAGAGGAGCGGCACTCTGCGCGGCAGCCAGCGGCGCGACGAGCATGAGCAGCGAGAGAGTAGCAACGGCTGAAATGGAGATGCTTCGGTTCACGATCAGATGCCCTTGGAGAGCGGAAGTCGAATGCGGCTTGGCAGGCGCAACAACAGCCAGGCGTTGGAGATTCCATGCAATCTTTATGCCGTATCACGGCAGGCGAGATCGGTCGAGTTCTCAGTCACTTGAACCCCCACCCCTCGACCCTGTCACACCCGTTGTGCCAATCTGGCACAAAGCGCCGCGGTCTGCCGCGACCCTGTGCCACGCTGGCACGCCTACTGGATGCTGTAGGTAAGCTGCTCCTCTTTGCCGCGACGGAGCACGGTCAGATTCACCGAGCTCTGCGTCATCATGCTCTGGTAGATGTCGAGGGCCTTCTGCGGCGAGTCGATGGGGCTACCGTTGACCGACATCACCACATCGCCATTGCGAATGCCGATGGCCGAAAACATCCCGCCGCTCTTGAGCCCCTGGAGGCGGAACCCCTTCGCAGCCCCGCCCTCGTAGTAGGGGACGATGCGCGGCGCGTTCTCTTTGAGCGACTTCTGGTCGCTGGCTACCTCACGGATGAGGTTGCGGTCCACATTGTAACTGTTGGGGCCGGTCGATGTTACGCCCGTCTGGATGCGGCTCTCAAGGTTGCCGCCCGCGCTGCCC
>CAIQPA010000525.1 GCA_903873545.1 uncultured delta proteobacterium | reverse complement strand
GCGGCGCAGGCGCGGCTGGTGTTGTCGAACCTCGAGGCAATCCTCAAGGCGGGCGGCTGCACCTTCGGGGATGTGGTCCGTTCGACCATCTTCCTCATCGACCTGGGCGATTTTGCCGCGGTCAATGCGGTCTACTCGGAGAAGTTCACGGCGCCCTTCCCTGCCCGCGTGACGATTCAGGTGGCCGCGCTTCCGCGGGGTTCGAAGGTCGAAATCGACGCCATCGCGCTCATCCCGTCGTAGGACTTTCCATGCTGCACCGTCTCCTGACGCTCGTCGCCCTGCTCCTCCTCATCACTGGTTGCGGAGGGGGCCAATCACCGGACGATCGCCCGCTCGCCTGGGATGACATCCGCGATGCCATTCCTGCGCAGGCAGACGCCGTCTTTTTGAACCGTCCCGACAAGCAGGTGAGCGATCTGCTCGACCGCGCGGGCGGTTCGGGGCTGCTGGACATGGCGCGGGCTGCAGGTGTGGAGCAGACGCTGGGTTTCGACCCGAACGACCCTGCCGCGATGGCGCGAGCGGGCCTGGACGCAGAGGCGACCAGCGCCGTGGTGGTGCTGACCTCGGGTCCCATCTTCATCTTCAAGGTGTCGGACCAGGCCGCGTTTGCGCAGACGGTGAAGTCGGTGCTGGCGCGGCAGCCCGACCTCAAGCCTTCGACCTACCGGCTCGCCGGCGCCGATTTCACGCGGGTGCCCGTCTCGTCAGACTTCTCCTTCGATATCGGCGTGAAGGATGGCTTCGCCTTCGGACGCGTCAACGTCGCGTCCATGCCCGCGCTCACGGCGACCGATGGCGACCTTCGGGCGCTCTTCCGCGGAGCGGGCGACGCGCCCTTCTGGGAGACGAGCGAGGGGCGCGCGCTGCTTTCCGATTCCTCGGGGGCGGAGCCGCAGTCGCTGAGCTTCGTGCGGACGCGGGCGCTGACCCGCCTGACCGACGCGCTGGTTCGGTATGGCAATGGCAGCGCAGGGAAGTTGGTTGCCGACACCGCACCGACGGCGCCCTACCGCGACGCAGCGCAGCGGACGATGTGCCGCGAGATCGTGGAGCGGATGGCTGCAACGCTGCCCTGGATGAGCGCTGTGACGCTTTCGGTTGTGAACGGCGCGACGGGCGGGCTTGCGGTACAGTCGAAGTTCCGGGCGCAGTTCAGCGACCGCGGCGCCGAGACCTGGAAATCTATCTTGCAGCCGACGGGCGGTGCGTCGCTTCCGGGCACGGAGGAGGCGCTCTTCTACGGAGCGGGCCACCTCGACCTGCGGAAGTTCCTCGGGCTCTTCGATGCTCCTTCCGAGGCCAGCAGCTGCCCCGACACGGCAAAGGCGTTGGCGCTGATCAGCGGGGCAAAGGCGGCACGACAGAAGCAGGTAGAACTCAACCTGAAGGTCGCTAGCGGCGAGGCTGCCATTGCCCTCTTCGGCGTCCGGATGGCCGGCATGTTCCCGCTCGTCGATGCGGCGCTGATGCTCGGCGCTCCGAAGGGCAAGGGCGTCGATCTCGCCAAGCAGTTGCAGGCCGAGTTCAAGAAGCGGGGCGCGGATGGAACCGCGGACCTGACCTCTCCCTACACGCGGATCGACTTCAGGATCCTCATCTACCGCATCTCGCTGATGCAGAAGGATGACCATGTTGCGATCACGGTCGGTAGCGTGCCCGAGTCTACGGTGGGAGCCATGCTCAACGCGAAGGCCGATGCCGAGGCGCCTGTGGCCGACCTGCATCTGAACGGCGGCAGGATCGCCGAGACCGCGACCGAGCTGATGGCCCACTTCACAGAGATCGGCTCGCTGAAGCCCGATCAGGCCAAGCAGGCGCAGCAGGCTGTGGAGGCCGTTCGTTGGCTGGAGCGGGGCGACGGGTCGCTCGGCTGGAGCGAGAGCACGCTCATGGGCAGCGTCTCCTTCCAGCTCGTGCCTCCGGCCCCCGTGCAGGTGGCCCCCGGCGAAGGCGACCTCTAGCGCTCGGTCCGTTGGCGGAAGCAAAAACGATCCGAGGCGGCCGAAGCCGCCTCGAAAAGAAGTGCGCGGGGCGGGGGTCGAACCCGCACGACCGTGAAGCCACAGGAACCTGAATCCTGCGTGTCTGCCAATTCCACCACCCGCGCAGATGGGGAACGGCGGTCTAGAAGGCAGAGGCCGCGCCGTCAAGGGGAGCGTGCAACCTGTCAGCCGAGGAGACCCTTCCGCCAGAGCACGGCGAGGTCCATGGTGGCGGCCGCAAAGATGTGCAGCGCGACACCGGGCCAGATGGAGCGCGAGGCCAGGCTCAGGTGACCGAGGACAAGCCCGGCGACGAGGGCGGCGAGCACCTCGGGCAGCGGCTTGCCGAAGTGGATCATGCAGTAGGGCAGCAGCGAAACGTAGATAGAGGCGTACCCAAAGGTGGAGCGGAGCCCCTGCACGAGGAAGCCGCGGAAGAAGAACTCCACGGCCGCAAACTGGGCAAAGTAGAGGAGTTCGAGGCGCCAGAAATCGGGCCAGAGCGGCGCGCCGGGGAGCGGGTCGAAGTAGGGGTAGACCCGAAGGAAGGCGGGCTGGGCGGAGACCAGGAAGAGCAGTGGTGTGAGCAGCGCAGCAAGCACGAGGTAGACCTGCACGTGGTCCCTGATGCGGCCAAGGCCGAGACCTAGCTCGGTGATGGAGTGGCGGGCCGCGAGCGTCGCCCAGAGGAGCGGCAGGAGCAGGTACCAGAGCTGGCAGTTGAGCGCCCAATAGATGAGCCGGTGGTTGCTCCCCGAAACTGGCTCACGCATCCACGCGGCGACCTCGCGGGCCGCGTCGGTCGCGCCGAGCCCGGCGAGCAGGCGGGCGAGCGCCGCCCAGTCGCTGGCGCCGCCCACGGCGTCGGTCATCGTAAGCGCGACGCCGGCAACCACGAGCATCATGAGCGGTCCGGCAGCGCCGCGGGGCGGAGGCGACAGGCGACGCTCCTCGGCCTCATCGCGCGTGGCTTGGATGGAGCGCCGGAGCGCATCGAGCGGGCTGAGCTGCTTGGTCTGTTCGGTCACGCAGGAGGCTTCTGGAGAGATGTTGCCAAACCGACTACCGATGGCGGGCAACCGCCTCAAGAGGAAGCATGCTCCCCCATCCGACGCCCGATCCGACGGTCGATGCCATCATTGAGCTTCCCGGCGACCGCATCGTACTGATCGAGCGCCGCTGGCCACCGCACGGCTGGGCGCTGCCGGG
>CAIQPA010000524.1 GCA_903873545.1 uncultured delta proteobacterium | reverse complement strand
TGCGGCGGCCTCCAGCTGCTTGGTGCTCGGATAGCGACCCCTGGCGCCGTCGAGGATCCACATCACTACGAGGCGCGGGCTCGTAGCCACGGCGGCTGCGAGCATTCGTCCGGCCCACAGCGGCGCGTCTCCGTCAAACACGCTGCGAAGCACCTCGTCGGGCAGCCCGCCATTCGGTCGCTGCAAGACGCAACCGAGCAGACGCTCCAGCGCGGGTTGGGGCTCGAACTCCAACCTAGTGAGGCTCTCCCATTCGCAGCGCCCGCGCAGCTTAGGCTCCCAACTGCCGAGCAGCAGCTCCGCCCACCGCGCGGCCATCTCGACCTCGCCCCCCCTGCAGCATGCAAGGACGTGCTGCACGAGGCCGCCCAGGCAGGGCTCGACCACCTCGCGCAGATCCTCGCTTTGGAGGATCCTCTCCACCCGCTGCCACCACTCCTTCGGCGCACTCCTCAACGCGACGCCGAGCTCTCTCTGGGAGAGGGCGCGCGCTCGATCCGGCTCCTCGACGAAGAAGGCCGACGCAGCCTCGAGGTCGGGGAACTGTGCGCCCAGCTCAGCGGGCGCGTTCGACAAGTGCGCAAAGGCCAGAAGAACGAACCGTGCCCGCTCGTCCTCGGTCAATCCCTGCGCCATGCCTGAGAGCAGATCCTGCAGCGAGCCTCCCAGGAACGCCTTTAAGACTTCATTAGCCCTTCTGTCGACATCTTCCGCAAGCCACCGGAGCAGCGAAGCGCACCAGAGGGGCTGGCCCTGCTGCAATCCAGACCGGATGACGTCGCCGACCCACGCGGGACACGACCACCAAGACTCCCCCAAGCCTTTGGCGAGCCTGGGTAGCGCGCCCGGCCAATCATGATTGTGATCGCTCGTCCAACACAGCCGCAGCCCTACCTCACGAATTGCATCGGGCGCCGCATCGAGCGGCAGCTCGCCGTACGCCACCCGGGCAGGACCACTGCTAACGACCGTCTCGACATCACCGGCTTGCAGGCTAGCCAGCGCGTCCCCGCGAGTGGCGAACCACCGATCTCCACACACCGAGCCGAACCGATAGACGGCTGGGTCACGGCCCTGAAGGGCGCGCGGCCACAGCGGCAACAGCGCCTTAGCCCACGCGGTAGCGAGGTCCGAGCGCCCTTGCAGCCACGCCACGACAAGGGTGTCCGCGAGCGCAGCCACGAGCGGCAGCAGATGCCCAGGATCCGTCTCGCGCAGCGCCCCGGCGCACTCTTCGATGGAGGCGACTGAGCCCTCGAACAGACCGCGCGCGGCCAGCTCCGGCTCCAACTGTTCGCACCACGTTGGCTGCCGCTGCAGCGCGTCCGCGGCCTGTCGACGGAAGGGGTGACCCGGCGGCAGGCCGAGCAGCGCGCGCACCAGCGCGAGGTCCCAGGAGGCGTGCGGGAGCCGGCGACGCGCAGCCTCGACGTAGGGCCACGGCCACCCACCCTCGTCGAGCACGCGCTGCAAGAACGCGAGCGGCGCGGCGCCATCGCCGAGCCGATCCAGCGCGCTGCCATCGCCGCGGGCAGCGCCCAGCATCAGGAAGGCACCGCGC
>CAIQPA010000523.1 GCA_903873545.1 uncultured delta proteobacterium | reverse complement strand
GCGGTCCAACGGGCCTCGACCGAGGCCAAATCGTTGAACTTGGCGTAGGAGAACCCGGGCACCATGGGCTCGAAGCCCTCGTGATACTTGGGCTGCGCAGTGGCGCTGACCGCGCCGTAGGTGCGGCCGTGGAAGGAGCCTTCCAGCGTGATGAGCTCAAACTTGGGCGACCGCTGGACGATGCGGGCATGGCGACGGGCCAGCTTGATGGCAGCCTCGTTGGCCTCTGCGCCAGAGTTACAGAAGAACACTCTGTCTGCAAATGTACGTCTAACAAGTTCTTCTTGCAGAAGAATCTGTGGCTCCGAGAAGTAGATATTCGAAATGTGCGTCAGCTTCGAAATCTGGTCAGTGAGCGCCGCGACCATCGCCGGGTGGGCGTGCCCCAGCGACAGCACCGCGATCCCACCGAGGAAGTCCAGATACTCCTTGCCCTCCCGGTCCCAGACCCGCATCCCTTTGCCGTGATCCAGCACCACGCTCTGCGGGCTATACGACGGGCTCATGGAACTCCGACCGGCTGCCAACAACGACGCTGTCTCTCGCTTCTCCATGGTTCTACTCCTCCGTGCCCTTGCTCGGTCCTGACGGTCGGCGCGCCCGCGGGTGGGCCCGGTCGTAGACCTGCATCAAACGATCTACCGTCACATGGGTGTACCGCTCCGTCGTCCGAAGGCTCGCATGACCCAGCATCTCCTGAATGGCGCGCAGGTCTGCGCCGCCCTCCAGCAGATGGGTCGCAAAGCTGTGGCGCAGACCGTGCGGCGACACGCGGCGTACCGTCCCGGCCCGCGCCTGCGCCGCATCGAGCAACCGCCGAACGCTCCGATCGCCCATCCGGCCACCGCGGCTGTTCACAAAGAGCGCCCGTTCGAGCAGCCCCTCGCGCAGCAGAAGATGGCGCACAGCCAGATAGCGCTGCACCGCCTCGATCGCCTTGCTACCCACCGGCACCTCGCGCTCCTTGCGGCCCTTGCCCAGCACCCGCACCCAGCCCTCTTGGACCGACAGGTCGCCGAGGCTGAGGCCAACCAGTTCGCTCACACGGAGGCCGGCCCCATACATGACCTCCCACATCGCCAGATCGCGCAGCGACTCCGGAGTCTCCTCTTCTGCCAGCGGCTCGACCAGCTCCCGCGCCTCGTCGGCCGTCAGGAAGGAGGCCAGCGGCTTCTTCTGCTTCGGCGACTGAATCAATGCGGGCGTCGACTCCTTGACCTCTCCCCGCTTCAGCAGGAAGCGGTAGAAGCTCCGCATCGCCGACAGCCCCCGCGCGACCGAGGAGCGCTCCAGGTCGCCCTGCCGGAAGGCAAGGAAGCGACGCATCGAGGCGATCGTCACATCGTCCAGCCCCGCAGGCCGCTTCGCAGTCTCCTCGAACCAGCCGAAAAATGACCGGATGTCCCGCTCGTAGCCGCTCAGCGTGTGCTTGGATGCGTTCCGTTCTACCCGCAGGTAGTCGAGGAAGCGACGGAGCGGGTCGACCCAAGCAGAGGCAGTCGTAGGGATGTTGGAGGGTACCTGTTCCATAGAGCGCTCGTCGCACGCCCCCCATGCGGGGGCAAGTTTCAGACGTGTGCGGTGGGTAGCGGACGGTCGCCGGGAAGGCGCTCCAGCGGCAGCCCCTCTGTCAGCGCAGGGTGGCGATAGTTTCCCTGCAGCACGAGGCCGCGGCTCCGGGCAGGCGCCAGCCAGGCCTCAAGGTCTGCCAGCGCACGGTGCGACACCGCCTCACGCCGATCCGAGCGTGCCGACCGCCCCGACTTTGCCTCCTCGACGGGAGGCATCATGCCAAAGTGGATGTTGGTCGGGTGATAGGCCTTCGCATCAATGGCGAGTTCGCCCGTCACATGCCGCCGCAACGCGCCTAGCGCCGTCGTCGCAGGTGGAAGGTCGAGTGGCTGGCCGGAGAG
>CAIQPA010000522.1 GCA_903873545.1 uncultured delta proteobacterium | reverse complement strand
TCGACCTATGTGCTGCCGGTCATCGTCACGGGCGTGGTGTCGCCGCTGCTCTTCCGGCTCCATGCGACCGACCTGGAGGCCTACCGACGCATGGCGCAGAAGCTGCACGACGCCATGTTCACCCTCGGGCTGGTCATCGCGCTGTCGATGTCGGTCCTTTCGGTGCCCATCTGCTGGCTGCTCTTCGGTGCGGTCTATCCCGACGCGCCGGGTCTGCTCGCGCTGCAGTCCTGGTCGGTGGTCTTCGTGGCCCTCAATGTCTCGACGGGCAAACTCACGCACGCCGAGGGGCTGCTCTCCCAGACCATCTATCGCCAGATTCTGGGGGCCTTGCTCAACGTGGGGCTCAACCTGCTCTGGATTCCCCGCTGGGGAGCCTACGGCGCTGCAGCCGCCACACTCGTCAGTTACGCCTTCAGTTGCTATGTCGCCTTTCTCTTCTCGGCGCGCGTCCGACACCTCGCAGGGTATGTCTCTCGCGCAGTGCTCTCTCCGCCCCGCGTTATCCCAGAGGCCGTGCAGTGGCTCATCGCAGCATACAGAGAGAGGAGTCGTCGATGACCTCCTCGCTGCACAGCGCAGGACAGTCCATCCGGGCCACGGTGGAGCGCTACCGGCGCGCCTTCGACGATGTGTCTGCCACGCCGACGCTCCGTCTGCCCGAGGTCATCCAGTTCCCCGTCAACAACATCTGCAATTCGCGTTGCGTGATGTGCGACATCTGGATGCAAAGGCGCTCCGACGACATCACGCCCGAGGAGGTCCGCAAGGGCTTTGCCTCACCGCTCTTTGCCGCTGTGCGATCGGTCGGCGTCAACGGGGGCGAGCCTACGCTCCGCAAGGACCTGCCGGAGCTGGTTGGCGCCTTGGCCGCCTCGCTGCCGTCGCTGCAGAACGTGCACCTCATCACCAACGCCATCCGGGTGCCCGATGTGGTGCGGAGCGTAGAGGGCATCGTCGATGTGCTGGCCGGAACCGCTGCAAAGCTCCATGTGATGGTGTCGCTCGACGGGCTCGGCGAGGTGCACGACCGTGTCCGCGGCCGGCGCGGCAACTTCGCCTCGGCGGTCCAGGTGCTCGACCGCTACCAGGGCGATAGCCGGCTGGGCGTGGTGAACATGGGCTGCACGATCTCGCGGCCCAACGCGGAGCACGTGGACGAGCTGCTCTGGTGGGCTGTCGACCGGCAGCTGCCGGCCCGTTTCCGCGTCGCGATTCCCCACCAGCGGCTCTACTCCAACGATGGCCGCGACATCTTCGCGCTGACGGATGAGGAGCGCCACCATGTGGTCGCCTTCCTCGACACCCTCCGGCACGACTACGAGCGCGAACCGTCCCGCGCGGCCTTCTATCTCTCGCTCCGCAACCAGCTTGCCTACGGCCTGCCGCGCAGCGCCGGCTGCCCGTGGAAGAACCATGGCGCAACGGTGCTGAGCAACGGCGACCTCGCCTACTGTGCGGTCGCGAGCCCCGTGATCGGGAATGTGCGGCAGGACGATGTGGAGCAGGCCTACTGGTCGAGCGAGCCGGTGCTGCAGGAGATTCGGGACACCCGCTGCGACAGTTGTCAGCACGACTACTCGGCGCCGGGAACGGCCTCGGAGGTGTCGGCCCGCTTCCGCCGTAACCTGCGCGCCGAGCTGCCCGACCTGCTCAGCGAGCGCATGGGCGAGGCCAAACTGCTCGCCGCGGAGGCGAAGTCACTCCGTTCGCTGCTCGCAGGCGAGGTTGCCCGCCGCCTTCCTGCGGAGCGCAGGGCGGTGGCCGTGGGGGCCGCGCCGCGCATCCTGCTGACGGGTTGGTACGGTACCGAGACGTTGGGCGACAAGGCGATTCTGGCCGGCGTGGTGCTGGCGATTCGCGACGCTGTGCCCGGCGCCCGGCTCACCATCGCGAGCCTGGAGCCGTGGGTGACGGTCAACACGCAGCGGCAGATGCCGGAGCTTGCAGGCTGTGATGTGGTGGCGTTGCGCGATGCGCCGGCGCTGGTGAAGCGGGGTGGATTCGACGCCGTCTTTGTGGCGGGCGGGCCCATGATGGCGCCTGTCGCGCAGGTGGTGGATCTGGCGCTGTTGCAGCAGCAGGCGCGGGCGCAGGGTCTTGCGACGGGGCTGCTCGGTTGCGGCATTGGGCCGATGGGGCTGCCGGTCCGCGATCTGGCCATCCGCGAGCTGGTCGCGAGCTCCGACATCTGCCTGGTGCGCGACGCCGGATCGGCGGAGCGTTGCAGCCCGTGGCGTCCCGACGGGGCGACGACAACCGTGGTGCCCGACCCTGCCATGATCTGGCTCGAGACGCTGCAGCGGCAGCGCCCTGCGTCGCCGCGCTGGGGCTTCGCGCTCCGCCGCTTTCCGCATGCGGAGTATGCGCGTGAGCGCTCTGGGGCCGAAGCCTCGGCGCTGGTCTCGCGCTTTGAGTCCGAGGTGAGACGGTGCGTTTCGCTGCTCCTCGCCGCCGATCCCGCCGCGGTGGTGGTCCCCTTTCC
>CAIQPA010000521.1 GCA_903873545.1 uncultured delta proteobacterium | reverse complement strand
TCAGCGCGGTCGGTTCATCGTGCTGGCTCATGGGTTCTCCGAGGGGTTCGAAAGTCCGAGGATGGTGGCGACCGCTGCGGGCCAGGGCGCCCGGCGGCCAGCCGTGTAGTCGTAACAGACGATGTTGGCGCTGCCGATCGCGGCCACCATGCCCAGCTTCGGCGAGTAGATCGCATGCTCGATGATGGCGCTGTCTACACCCGCCTCGATGACCCGCGAACCCACCAGCACCGTGTCGGGGAAGACGATCGGGCGGCGGAAGCGGCAGCGCGTCTCGGCGACGATCGCACCCACGCTCCGCTCCATGCCCAGCGGATCCATCGGCCAGGTGGCAAAGAGGGCGATGCGGGCGTTCTCGAAGTAGCGGAAGTAGACCGTGTTGTTGAGGTGGCCGAGCGCATCCATCGAGCCCCACTCCACAGGCTGCGACACGACGACGGGATAGGTGGCTTCGAACATTTCTGCGGTCACGACGAGCTCCGACGGTGGCGACTGCGCGCAGCGATAGTCGCAGCGGCGGCAGCGGCAAAGGCAGAAACCACTGCGCGACCCTGCTCTTTTCTTGGCAGCCCGCCTCTCGCGTTGCATCATCACCCGTCCCGTTTTTCCGGAGGCCCGCGTTGTTCACGCCTGAGCTCATTGGCATCTTCCTCTATCTCGCCCTGCAGCTCGCCTTCGGGCTCATGGTCTCGAGGAGCATCAAAACGCAGGATGACTACCTGCTCGCCGGCCGCCAGGTGGGCCCCGTGCTCGGCCTCTTCTCCATCTTCGCCACCTGGTTCGGCGCCGAGACCTGCATCGGCGCCGCGGGCGGCGTCTACGAAGATGGTCTCCAGGCCGTCGGCATCGACCCCTTCGGCTACGGCCTCTGCCTGCTCTTCATGGGCCTCTTCCTCGCCATCCCGCTCTGGAAGGAGAAGATCACCACCATCGCCGACCTCTTCGGCCGCTACTACTCGCCCCGCATCGAGACCTTCGCCGTCCTCCTGCTCTGGCCAACCTCCATCCTCTGGGCCGCAGCACAGATGAAGGCCTTCGGCCATGTCCTCGCCACCGCCTCGCCCATGTCGGCCGAGATGGGCTGCGTCGTCGCGCTCGTGATGGTGCTCCTCTACACCGTGCCGGGCGGCATGCTCGCCGACGCCTGGACCGACCTGCTGCAGGGCGTCCTCCTCATCGGCGGCCTGCTCCTCCTGCTCTACCTGGCCTTCGAAGATGCGGGGTCGCCAAGCGCGCTCGTTGCCAAGATCCCCACAGACCAGCTCCACTTCTTCGGTGGCCCCGACACCCCCTGGTGGGAGATCGCCGAGCTCTGGGCCGTGCCCGTGCTTGGCTCGCTCATGGCGCAGGAGCTGGTCTCACGCGTCATCGCCATGCGCTCCCCCGAGATGGCCGCCCGGGTCACGCTCGGTGCGACCGGCCTCTATGTCGCCGTCGGCATGATCCCGGTCATCCTCGGCCTCGTCGCCGCGCAGACCATTCCGGGCCTCGAGAACTCCGAAGAGGCGCTCCCCACCATGGCCCGCCAGATGATGCCCGGCATCCTCTACGTGGTCTTCGCCGGCGCGCTCGTCTCAGCCATCCTGAGCACCGTTGATACCGCGCTGCTGGTGGCCGGCTCGCTCATCTCGCACAACCTGATCAACCGCCTTTCGCCCGGCAGGGACGAGGGGGGCAAGGTCCTCGTTGGACGCATCGCCGTCGCCCTCTGCGGCATCGCAGCCTTCGTCCTCGCCATCACGGGCGAGTCGGTCTACGCGCTGGTCGAAGAGGCCTCCGGCTTTGGCTCCTCCGGCATCCTCGTCTGCCTGCTCGCGGCCCTCTTCCTCAAGCGGGGCGGCGTCTATGCGGCATGGGGCTCGCTCATCGCCGGCCTCGTGAGCTGGATCCTCTTCGCCTACATCCACGAGATCCCCACCCCCTACCTTGTCTCCATCGCCTCGGCGCTGGCCGGCTACATCGGTGGCGCCTTCTTCGACTCGTGGGAAAAGTGGCCCGAACGCCGTGAAGATTGCGAGACCCTCGCTGCATGACCAAGATGGCGGGCGGTAGGGCACTGCGCCGCGCCCGTGAGGAAGAAAGATGAGCAAGCGACCCTCCTACCGCGCCGGCTTCGCCACGCGCGACATCACCTATCTGGAGCCTGGCGCCCTGCTCATGGGGTGGGCCGACGACCGCAACCGGGCCACCGGCATCGGCACGCGGCTGCTGGCCCGCGCCATGGTCGTGGTGGACGCCGCGGGCGAGGCCGTCGTCTATGGCTGCGCAGAGCTCGCCTTCATCGACGTCTATCTCCGCGAGAAGGTCATCGAGCGTGTCGCCCGCAGCTGCGCCACCCTCAAGCTCGGCGACCACAACGTCATGCTGAGCGCCACCCACACCCACAGCGGACCGGCCGGCGCCTCGCCCCACCTGCTCTACAACATCAGCAACCCCGGCTTCTCGCAGCCCCTCTTTGACCACATCGTCGATGGCCTCGCGGGCGCCATCGAAGCGGCCGCAGCCGCGCTCGCGCCTGCCCAGCTCCGGCTCACCGCCGTCGCGATTCCCGACGCAGAACCGGTCGCCTTCAACCGGTCGCTCGAGGCCTACAACCGCAACCCCGATGTCATCCACCGGTATCCGGGCGAGACCCACCTCGCGGTCGACCGGACCATGACCCTGCTCCTTGCCACCTCGCCCAAGGGCAAGCCGCTCGGCTCGCTCAACTGGTTCGGCCTCCACAACACCTCGGTCCACTTCGACCAGGGGCTGCTCCACCACGACAACAAGGGCGCCGCGGCCGCGCTCCACGAGGCGGAGATGCGGGTGCAGAACCCCGACTTTGTCTCCATCTTCGCGCAGGCCTCCTGCGGCGATGTCTCGCCCAACTACCGGTACGACAGCCGGCGCGGGCTGGTCATCGGCCGCTTCGACGACGACTACGAGAGCGCCGCCTTTGCGGGCGCCGTGCAGCACCGCGCCGCCGCCGCCGGCTGGGCCAAGCCGGACGAGCAGACCGAGCTCCTCCGCGGCCCCTGCGGCGCCGCCACCGTCTGGAGCGACTTCGGCGACACCGCCGTCGCGGAGCGCTTTGCGGAGGGCCACACAGGCGCCCGCACCCGCGCACCGCGCAACGGCCTCACCATGCTCCAGGGCACCGAAGAGGGCCCCGGTCCGCTCCTCGCCTTCGCTCCCCTGCCCCGCCTGCTCAACACCGCCGCAGGGCTCCGCCACGGGCTCCGGCGTCGGCTCGGCCGCATCTCGGACGCCCCCGCAGAGCGGTTCGGCGCCCAGTTCCCCTTCATGGAG
>CAIQPA010000520.1 GCA_903873545.1 uncultured delta proteobacterium | reverse complement strand
TTGCCGCGATCGCCCGAGTTACCCAGCACCACCGCGGCGTTCCGTACCAGTCCAGCCCGCTTCGTCCGCTTGATGGGTGAGCCGCGGAAGCGGAGCGAGAAGGCCTCCTGCGTCATCGTACAGAGCTCGCGCGCCGTGAGCTCCGCAACCTCGGCGCGGGGCGCCAGCTCGGGCCAGGAGTCGGCCCGCTCCCAGCGCAGGTTCCAGGGGCAGACCGTCTGGCAGATGTCGCAGCCAAAGAGCCTGTGGCCGATCGCCGGCCGCAGCGGGCGCGGGATCGGGCCGCGCAGTTCGATGGTCAGGTAGGCGATGCAGCGGCGGGCATCGACCACGCCCGGCGCGACGATGGCGCCCGTGGGGCAGGCGGTCATGCATCTGGTGCAGCTCCCGCAGCGATCGGGTTGCGGCGCGGCCTCCTCCTCGAGCTCCGCGTCGAGCACGAGCGAGGCGAGGAAGAAGGCGCTGCCGAGGTCGGGGTGGAGGACCATGCCGCTCTTGCCGAGCCAGCCCAGTCCGGCCCGCTCTGCGAGGTCTCGTTCCCAGAGCGGCGCCGAATCGACGGCCGGACGGAAGCGGGCGCCCAGCTCCGCTTCGGCGAAGGCACCGAGGGCCCGGAGGCGGAGTCGGATCTGGTCGTGGTAGTCGTCGCCCTGCGCGTAGTGGCTGATGACCGGGTCGGCGGCGCGGGGCAGGGCGTAGGGCACCGCGAGCACCATCACCGAGCGGGCCCAAGGCTCGATCAGGCTGGCATCTTTGCGGATGGCGGCATGCTGCTCCATCCAGCCCATCTCGCCCTGCATGCCGGCCTCCAGCCAGGCGTCGAGGACGGCGCCCCGCGGCGACGGCGCCGCCCGCACAAAGCCGGCCCGCGCAAAGCCGAGCTCGGCGGCCCGGTGGCTGAGTTTTTCGCGAACGGCGCGTGGCAGGGTAGGGTGCATCGAGCCGCTGCTTGGCGCGACCTCCGCTGCCCCGTCAAGCAGAACAACCTCCACGCCCGAACCACCATGCGCAACCTCCGCCTCCTCTTCGCCGCGCTCGCCGCCACCCTCATGCTCTCGGCCTGCGCAGCGCGTGCGAGCTACGACACAGACAACATCTCCGACCCCCCCGACCCGAGCCGCTTCGAGGTCAACGGTCCGGCGACCGACCGGCTCGACGCGCCCCGCGGAAAGGCCTCCTGGTATGGCGCCGCCCTGCACGGCAACACCACCGCGAGCGGCGAACCCTTCAACATGTATGACTTCACCGCCGCCCACAAGACGCTGCCCTTCGGCACCTGGGTCATGGTGACGCGCACCGACACCAAGGCCTGGACCATCGTCCGCATCAACGACCGCGGCCCCTTCGTTGCCGGCCGCATCATCGATCTCTCCTGGGGCGCAGCGAACGAAGTCGGCATGGTCAGCGATGGCGTCGCGCCCGTCCAACTCGAGATTTTGCGTCAGCGTTGAACAGCGCGCCGTGCGAGGGTAGCCTGCTCCGCAACCGAACAGGTTCTCTGCAGGGTGAGGAATTCCCATGACTCGACATCCCGTCTCTCTGGCAATCGCCGCTCTCCTCCTCGGCGCCTGCGCCGCTCCGCAGGCCACGGCCCCCGAGCCCAAGCAGGCCCGCGTTGCCGCCGACTACCGGCCCCGCCCCGCGGCCCAGCCGGAGGACCCGCGCGCCAAACTCATCTGGTATGTCTTCTACGAGGACATCCATGCGCTGAGCGTCTACGCCACGCCGGGCCCCATCAGCTCCGAGTCCGGCAACGAGCCCACGCCCGGGTTTGCCGGCACGAGCGCCTTCTTCTCGGTGACCTCGAACTACAAAGAGCGCGAGGACTACTTCGCCGCCAGCATCGCCGCGGCCACCAGCTTCGACGACCTGCTCAAGCGGCTCAAGGCCCTCCCCAAGGTCTCCGTGCAGGAAGACATCAACCCCATCTACGTCACTCCCTGACCCGCTCCGAGCACCCGGTGGCCAACTCCTCATCGTCGCGCGTCAAGCCGCGTCTCCGCGCACCGCGGTTGCTCGTCAACAGCCCCTTCTTTGCCGCGCTCTCCGACCCCACCCGGGTGAGGGTGCTGCAGTTCCTCTGCACGCCCGGCGCGGGCGAGATGCAGGCCTTCTCGGCAGGCGACATCGCGCGGGGCCTCGAGCTGCCTGCCTCCACCCTCTCGCACCACCTCAAACTCCTCACCGCAGCGGGGCTGCTTGCCATGGCCAAGTCCGGCAAGGAGCACCACTATCGACTGCGGCTCGATGCGATGGGCGCCGAGTTCCAGAAGGCCCACGACCAGGTTCGGCTCCTGCAACGCACGGCGGAGGGGGTGGCCCAACGGCAGCGCGAGGCGCTCGCGCCGGCGCGCGCTCCCGAAGACGAGCCGTGACGATGCGGCCGCTCCTCTTCGCCCTGTTGCTCCTCGCAGGCTGCGACCGCGCTGCACCACCGGCGGCCTCACCGGCGGCTTCGCCGGGCGATGCGCCCAAGCGGCCCGCACCTGTCGACTCGCCGTCTGGTGAAACGCTCGCCTTCGGGCCCTCCAGCGAACCCATGAGCCGCGAATGGACGCTCTCCGTGACCCGTGAGGCCTCTGCGCTCGGCGCCGGCTGCGTCGGCCGCATCTCGCAAGAGCCACAGCTCGTCCTGCGCCTCGATGAGCCCACCGACCTCTCGCTCGAGGCAGCGCCCATCGGCTCGCCCCTCCACGACCTCTCGCTCGTCGTGCTGGGTGCAGACGGCTGGGCCCGCTGCGCCGACGACACCGATGGGCTCGCCCCTCGCTTCTCTGGCCGCCTTCCCGCCGGCACCTACCAGCTCTTCGTCGGCCGGCAGCAGGCAGAGGGGAGCCTGCGCGTGCGCCTCAGCCTCTTTGCCGGGCTCTGGGACCGTCGCCCCGCCGCCCGCATCGCGAAGCTACCGGCACCGCTGCTTGACGGCCCGCAGCCGACCCCGCTCGAGGCCATGGCGGGTGGCTCCTCCGGCGGTCTCCGGCTCGCAGAGGGTACCGCGCCGGGCCAGCTCACGGGCGTCGCAGGCGGCCCCCGCGAGGCGGCCCGCGTCGGCCCGGGTTGCGCCGGCTTCATCGCCGATGGCCCCGACCACCTCCTCGAGGTCCTCGAACCCATGGAGCTCACCCTCCGCGCCGACGCCGAGGCAGACACCATGCTCGTCGTCGTCGGCCCCAACGGTCGGGTGCTCTGCAATGACGACCTCGAAGGCTGGACCCCCGCCATCCGCGCCCTCTTCGACCGCGGCCTCTACCAGGTCTTTGTCGGCGCCCAC